>CAMDKL010000127.1 GCA_945900945.1 Pirellula staleyi DSM 6068 | reverse complement strand
GAAGACCGAACCCGGTACCCAGACACTTTGGATCGGACTGCAACGTATGCACGATTTCGCAAATTGTTACGATTCTTTCGGCCCGCCCAGTCGACAGCCAAAAGGCACTTGTGTGGTACGATGAGCCCGTTGGGCTGGGCTAGGTAAATCGCTGTGCCGTTGGCCCGGAAACACAAAAATAGCGCCTGCGGCTCAAGTTTGGAACAAAGTGAGTGCCATTAGGCTGGCGTTAAATGGCACTCACATTGACTAGTAGAATGCACTTTTAAGGATAGTTACAATGCCCACAACAAAGATCTTTTCGTTTTCCACCTTGCCGCATGATTTGATAGCTGGCCTCGTTGTCTTCTTCGTCGCGCTGCCGTTATGTTTGGGTATTGCGCTGGCTTCCAACGCGCCCTTGTTTTCCGGACTAATCTCTGGAATTGTCGGCGGTATTGTCGTCGGCATCTTGAGTCGTTCGCATACCAGTGTCAGCGGGCCTGCAGCCGGTCTCACCGCGATCGTTGCATCTCAGGTCGCAGTACTAGGATCGTTTGAGACGTTCCTGCTGGCGGTGATGATCGGAGGATTGATCCAAATTGGTCTGGGATTGGCACAAGCTGGCTTTCTGTCAGCGTATTTTCCCAGTAGCGTGATCAAAGGACTGCTGGCAGCGATTGGCGTCATCTTGATTTTAAAGCAGATTCCGCATTTGCTGGGACACGACTCCGATCATGAGGGGGAGATGCGTTTCTGGCAGCCCGACAATGAAAACACGCTGACCGAGCTCATACGAATACTGGGAGATTTCCATCTCAACGCAGCCCTGATTGGCCTGCTATCGATCGCCCTCTTGATTGTGTGGGACAAGATTCCGACACTAAAAAAATCTCCCGTACCGGTTCATCTGGTCGTGGTTTTGATGGGTGTAGGATTGAGTCAACTCTTTCGATACCTCGGAGGGGGGTGGGCGATTGAGGATAGCCATTTAGTTCAGGTGCCTGTCTCGAATAGCATGAGAGAGTTCGCGGGGTTCCTGCAGTTCCCCGATTTTTCTCAATGGTCCAATCCAGCCGTTTACACTGCAGGACTCACCATCGCGATGGTGGCTTCGCTGGAGACCCTGTTGAACTTAAAGGCGGTCGACAAACTCGACCTGAAACAACGTACTTCCCCAGCCAGTCGGGAGTTGCTCGCTCAAGGAGTCGGCAATGTGCTAGTCGGCTTGATTGGTGGCATCCCGGTGACATCCGTAATTGTGCGAGGTTCGGTGAATATCAACGCTGGAAGCAGGACGAAACTGTCGACAATCGTCCACGGATTGCTGCTGTTAGTGTGCGTAATGTTTCTGCCCGTGTGGTTGAACCTGATTCCGTTATCGTGTCTGGCCGCGATCCTGCTGCTCACTGGCTTGAAGCTTGCCAGTCCCGCGCTTGTGCGGCAGATGTGGAGTGAAGGACGCTATCAATTCGCGCCGTTCGCGATCACCGTGCTGGCAATCGTCTTCACCGATTTGATGGTTGGTGTTGGGATCGGCTTAGCCATTAGCCTGTCATTTATCTTGAAGAGCAATTTGCAACGGCCACAGCGGTGTATCATGGAAAAGCACTTAGGTGGCGAAGTCTTGCGCGTGGAGCTGGCGAATCAGGTCAGTTTTTTGAACCAGGCGGCGCTGGAACAGACCTTCAATTCGATTCGTCGCGGCGGTCATCTCCTGCTGGACGCACAGAATACAGTCTATATCGATCCAGACATTCTCAGCTTGATTCGTGAGTACAAGGAGAAGACGGCCCCGATTCGTGGTGTGCAGGTCAGCTTGCGCGGCTTCCGGGATAAATACAGACTTCATGATGAGATTCAGTTTGTGGATTATTCCACTCGGGAACTGCAGGGGCTGCTAACACCGCACCAGGTGCTGCAGATTCTCAAAGAAGGCAATGAACGTTTCCGCTCCGGGCAACGATTAACACGGGACCTGCAGCTACAACTACAGGCGACCGCTTCGGGACAGCATCCGCTCGCCGTGGTCCTGAGTTGCATCGACTCGCGCACGCCGGCCGAGATGATCCTCGATCTTGGACTAGGAGATATCTTCAGTATTCGTATTGCAGGCAATGTCACCAGTCCCAAGGTCCTAGGCAGTATGGAATATGGCTGTGCCGTCGCTGGCGCCAAAATGATTGTCGTCATCGGACACACTCAATGCGGTGCGGTGACCGCCGCCGTCAACCTAGATGGATCGGGTGCGGATACCGAACAAGCGACAGGTTGCCAGCATTTGGAGCCGATCCTAAACGAGATTCAGCTGGCGATTGACCGGCAATCGCACCTCCCTAGCGACCACTTGACTGAGCAAGAAAAAGCGGTCTACGTCAACGTGGTCGCGCGTCGCAATGTTTCCCACAGTGTCGAACGCATCTTGCAGCAAAGCCGAACGATCAATCGGCTAGTTCAGGACGGACGAATTGCAGTAATCGGCGCGATGTACGACGTCGTGACCGGACAAATCGACTTCTTTCCTGATGAGACTCCCGATACACGGTCGGTCGACGCAGGCTCCATGTTCGAAGGTGAATCATGAATGGATCCTTTGCCCTTACTTTTTCGTGACAATCAAGATTTAGGGCACGAAACTCACTAGTTTGCAATTTGGAACGAACCGTTGTTGGCAACGATTATCGGTAGGTATCAAAGTTCGGGACTAGCCCAACGCCGCTCACGTTGCGGGTTTCGTGAACCGGTGGGCGCTAGCCCCAGGCTTTTTACCTGCACCGTAAGGTGCGCGTACGAATGCGTCCAACGAAGTCTCTTACATCCGCGTCGAGAAGCGTTCTGGGATTCTAGGCGTCGCACCGCTCTGTGAGCAAACGAATCCCGCTACATCGCAAGCGATGCGATTGATCGTTTCGAGATCGCGACCGTCAAGCAATCCGAGCGCGAGTGCCGCCGTGAAGGCATCGCCGGCTCCGACTGTATCGACGACATGAGTCGCGACTCCTGAATGTTCGCTGATTTCGTCGCCTCGGATCAGAATTGCCCCATGGGCGCCTCGCGTAAGTGCAACAACTTGAAATGCAAACCTGTCAGCAAGCCGCCTTAACCTATCGACCGGCGAACCCGTTAGGCCAATCAATTTGGCCAAGACGGATAGTTCCTCGTCATTCAACTTCAAAATATTAGCGAGTTTCAGCGAGTCAAGGATGACGGCATCGCTGACGAACGGTGGTCGCAGATTGATATCCAGAATACGCAATGCAGTCGGACGCGTGTCGACGATGAATCGTCGAATGGTCGCGAGAGAAACATCGCTCCGCTGGCCAAGCGTTCCGAAACACACGACGTCCGTGCGATGTGCAAGCTGTTCCAATTCGCTCGACCATTCCAATCGATCCCAGGCGGTGTTGGCTGCAAACTCATAAGTCGCGTGCCCGTGCTCATCGAGCTTAACATTCACTTCGCCAGTCGGGTAGTGGATTTGAGATACTGTTGCGACATTCACCTGATGTTCAATGAGCGCAGCGATAGCGAGTTGGCCGAGCTTGTCAATGCCCACGGCACTCACCATTGCAACCTCGAATCGACCTCTCGCAAGTCCTGCGGCACTACAGGCGAAATTTGCCGGTGCGCCGCCAAATCGCGGCCCGTTTGGAAAAATATCCCAAAGCACCTCGCCAAGACCAACAATAACTGGAACCGTTTTCATGAATCGTCTCTCCTTCGGTCGGTTGAGATTCGATTAAACAATATCCTTGAGGTGACTCATTGTCTACTAATGTTTTCCGTAGCAACTCCTGAGTGCTTATAGTATTGGCTGTCGAGTATTTGTCGCAAGAACGTTACGATCCAATGGAAGAGTTTTTCAAGATGGGTCTTAAGTTTCCTTGCAGGCTCGCGATTGCAATCGTGTTCCTTTTTAGCAACCTTGTTCAGAACCACGTAGGTCAGCCTGTCCTCAGGCTGACGCCAGAAGCACTTTCTAAAAACACATTTTGCCTTTTTCTTGCGATCACCAAAAAGTCCAACCCATGAATACCTTCAGGATCGTCAGAGCGATACTTGTACTCAGTATGGGCATGGGTTCTTTAACGCGGGTGGTCGCCGAGCAACCAGCCGCCAAGCCCAACGTGCTGATGATTGCGATCGATGATTTGAACGACTGGATTGGATGCCTTGGCGGTCACCCGCAAACCCTTGAGCCGGCAATTCGACCACTGAGCCTGCCTCGCGGTGGGCCTTGGCAGTATGTTGAAACAGATTGGGGCGCATTAAAGGCAACCGACGAAGACTACGGTGGTGATCAATGGGTGACCTCGTCAAAGCCTCGCTTGCCAGGTTGATATTCCCCTTGCTGCCCGATGCGCCACTCGCCGAACATGCCTGTCGCGTAACCGGCGGCTTTGAGTTGCTTGGCAATGATGATGGCTCAAGAGTTTCATCCCCTGCGTCGCCAGTCGGTCGATATTCGGTGTCTCGTAGTAATTGCCCCCGAAACACGCGACATCCGTGTAACCGAGATCGTCGGCCATTAGGACATGTTCATTTTACCTTTAAGTTTTTCGGGCTGAGTTCAGGCTGCTTCAGCACAAACTGAAGCTATTAACGAAAAACGGGCGACCGTGTGGGCCGCCCGTTTCGAAGGTCTAACTTAGCAGGCTAGGTGCAGTTGTGCCTGTAAGCTTGGCCGTAATGGACCGTTTAAGAAAGGCGAAGACAATGCGTTGTTGCTTCGTGCAGGTGGCGACCAGAGCTTTTAAGTCCTCGAGCTGTTTGTCTTTGCTATCCATGCACAGACAATACAAAATCTGACTGTAGAAATCACGATCAATTCAAGTCCCACCGCGATCGATATGAGAGAGCAACTCGGCCATATGGATTACGATTAAGATTAGGATTAGTATTAAGAACGCTCGTGCATGGCCGAAGGCCGTGAACGGCTACAAAAAAGCATTCATTTCGATGTGCAAAATCATCTCACAATGATACCGCACAAAAGGAATTCGCGTTGCGTTCTCGCCGAACGGTTACGAAAAAGCGAGTTAGCCGCTAAGCTATGGGAGTACCAGGGTATCCACCTTACTTCCACGAGGAGTTTTCAGACTTGCCGCCATCGCCTCTCAACTATGAAGCCAACGCCAGCGCCATGATCATTGGCGTTGGTTTGATGGGCCAGCACATGGCCGCCAATGTTATTCCTTGGCTCAATCTCAAAAAGCTCATCTTGGTCGACCAATCCACTACGATTGGCGTTGGCACCAGCAAGGTGGCTCTTGCGGACTACGCACGCTCCGTATCGCAGCAATCCAATGGCAAGACTGAAGTCGTGGATGAGTCTGTTGATATCACCAGTGAGCAAGCTGTGCACGAGCTGTTTTTGAGGCATCCTGGGATCCGGTATTTTATGCATACGGCCGGGATATCTCCAAAACCGTTGACTGCACCCGAGGATTTGACTAAAGAAGATGTCATGGGGGCTTGCGAAGTCAATCTGTGGGGAGTTCACAATGTGATCAAGCATGGAGTGAAAACAGGTTCTTTGATCCATGGCTCGCGCGGAGTGATTGTTCTGTCAACTTCAGCGACGGCTGGAGCGGAGGGGAGAGCCAGCGCGGCCTATGAAGAGTCCAAAGGTGGCTTACTTAATTTCCTGCGACTGCAATCTAGGTACTTCGTCGAAAAGTACGGTGTGATTTTGAACGGCTTGGCTCCGTCACCGCTCCGAGGCCCAATGGCTGCGCAGAATCCGACGAGTGCGGGTCGGTTGCAGGCCGTTGCTGACGCTATGCCGATGGGGGCTCTGACTGAACCCAAGCATATTTCGGGCGCAACGATGTACTTTTGGGCGAATGAATGCTGGTGTGTAGGGGAAGTACTAACAACCGACGGCGGCTACACAAAGCATCGACCGATTTATGGGCCGCTGCCTAATTAGCACTTCAAACCGATCGATCAATTCAAGTATGGCGGACGACACATTAGAGCCGGATCAAGTCGCGATGAGCCATGTCATCATCTACACCGATGGCGCGGCTGAACCAAACCCGGGTCCTGGTGGGTATGGTGTCGTGCTTTTGGCTGGCAAGCATCGAAAAGAACTCTCGCGCGGCTTTCACCGCACGACCAACAATCGTATGGAACTGTTGGGCGTCATTGCCGGATTGGAAGCATTGACAAAACCATGCCGTGTGACGGTGTACAGTGATTCCAAGTACGTTGTCGAATCGGTTGAGAAAGGATCTGTTCAGCGATGGAGCACGAACAATTGGTACCGAACCAAATCTGAAAAGGCAAAGAACGCGGACCTCTGGGCGAGGTTTCTATTGATCTACGCCAAGCACCAAGTTCGATTCAAATGGGTCAAGGGGCACGCTGGGGTACCAGAGAATGAGCGCTGCGATGAGCTTGCCGTGGCCGCAGCACAATCGTACGACACGGTGCCTGACGAGGGGTACATTCGTGAGATTCAAGCCAAAGGTGGAACTGTGTCAGATGTCGGGCTCTCGCCGCTTCGCAACGAAACATTTGCCGCTAGTTCCAGCGGTGCGAGCACTGTTTCACACAAAGAAGCCGGTGAACCTTGCCGAAAGTGTGGCACACCAATCATCAAGAAACCTACCAAAGCAAAGACACCCAAGCCAGGTCAGACTTACTACTTTGCATGGTATTTAAGCTGCCCAGGTTGCAACACCATGTACTTGGTGGATGACGCAAAGCGAAAACTGTAATTCAGTGCCCTCCTCCAAAACTTGCTCACTCTCCACAGGAAGCTCACCAACGCAGAATAACCCAACGAAAAGCTTAACGAAAAACCAGGGCACCAAACCGGACGATCTCCAGCGGGAGGGTGTTAAGCCAATCCTCCAAGGTCAGTCGCTTTACGGTCGAGAAAGCTGCACCCCCTGCTCGTGGCCACTTCGATTTCCGGTTATTATTATTTAAGGTATCGAGAACCCTTGATCCGGAAGCTCCCTTCACCCCGTAAAGTCAAGCCAAAAATGCCAGAGGATTCGTCTGAAAAACAGCGTCCGCAGTACCGTCGTGTGATCTTGAAGCTGAGCGGCGAAAGCTTAGCCCATTCGGGCGAGCGGGGGATCAGCATGGACGAAGTGACCGCGATCGCCAAGCAGATCAAGCAAGCCCACGAACTTGGTTGTCAGATCGCCGTCGTTGTTGGCGGCGGCAACATACTAAGAGGGGCGCAGTTTAAGGGCTCAAGCGGGGAGATGATCCAGGAAGCGACCGCACACTATATGGGAATGCTGGCCACCGTAATCAATGCTCTGGCTATGCAAGATGCTCTCGAGAACATCGGCTGTGCAACACGAGTCATGTCCGCAATTAAAATGGATGGCGTAGCAGAGCCTTTTATCCGTCGACGCGCAATACGTCACCTTGAAAAAAGGCGAATAGTTATTTTAGCTGCTGGCACGGGCGCACCCTTCGTAACCACCGATACTGCAGCTGCTAACCGTGGATTAGAACTCGATGCCGATATTGTTCTCAAGGCGACACGGGTTGACGGTGTTTATAGTGAAGATCCAGAAAAAAATCCGCATGCAACCCTTTATCGCGAATTGGATTACGACACCGTCATGGAACGCAATCTCAAAGTCATGGACTCCACCGCCATCGCTCAATGCCGGACCCACCAGTTACCCATCTTGATTTTTAACTTCAAGAAGGAAGGCAATATCGTCAAAGCCGTCAGCGGTCAAAAAGTTGGGACTCGCATCAGTCCACGAACTGCATCTGGCGAACGTATTCTCGAAAATGCAACCTAGCTAAACTACCAAAACCTCACCCATCCACTTTTCCCATTTAGGAGTAAAGCAATATGAGCGTCGAAAACATCTTGATGGATACCGAAGATCGCATGGACAAAGCTCTTGGCGTGCTCAAAAACAACTTGGCAGGAATCCGAACTGGGCGAGCGACGCCAGGGCTACTCGACTCCGTAAAGGTGACCATTTATGGTTCGCAGACTCCGTTGAAGCAATTGGCAAGCGTTGGAGCCCCCGAGCCTCAGCAATTGGTCATCCGACCGTTCGATTCGAGCACGACCAAGGAAATCGAAAAAGCAATTGTCGCAAGCGAGTTAGGTCTCAATCCTCAAAGCGATGGCCGCATTATTCGAATCAACATCCCGCCCTTGAGCACCGACGTTCGCAAGAAATTAGTCGCACGCATCAAGGACTTGTCGGAGGAAAGCCGCGTCTCGATTCGCAACGTGAGACGCGATTCGAACAAAGCGGTCGATACCGCTGAAAAAGAAAAAGCGATCAGCGAAGACGACCGGGACAAGGCCAAGGAAGCTATCCAGGAACTTACGAAGAAGTTCGAGAACTCGGTTACCGACTTAGCCCGAAATCGAGAAGCCGACGTGATGGATGAGTGACGAAGTACTTTTTGAACTTAGCCTCTACTCGTTAATTCGGTTAATCAACTGACGCAGTCGGCCAATGCTTCGCCTATCGAAATGCAAATAGAGTCTCGGTAGCTCATTGAGTTCGGGCTCGTTCGATTCCTCGGGTAATGCATCGCGTTGTTCAATGGTCCCAGAAACGAGGATGTCCTCGAAGTCCGTGTTCAGCGTCTTGAGCTTGTCCTCGGACTGCTTCGAATTCATTCGAATGACGAGCAAGTCGTTTACGTAACGCATGCTATGGTAAACGCGATAGAACAAAAGTATCTCATCGACAGCATGCTCGGCGCTATCGGTCACGAAGTACAAATGAACGTCCTCGGGGCTGATCAATTTTTGACTGAGCAACTGTTTCTTGAAGAAGGATTCGAGCCCTATCCAGAATTCGCCACCCGGTTCATCCAGCAAAATCAACGGAAACATTGCCTGTTTGCCGGTTTGCAGCAGTGTCAGAACCTCAAGAGTTTCGTCGAGTGTACCAAATCCACCTGGGCAGCAGATCACTGCGCTGCATTCCTTGACGAACATTAATTTGCGAGTAAAAAAGTATTTTAATGTAACTAGCTTGGGATCACCCTCAATGTAGGGATTGGCCGACTGCTCGAATGGGAGCATGATGTTGAGGCCCATTGACATTTCCCGGCCTGCTCCTTTGTGACCCGCTTCCATGATGCCGTTTCCAGCTCCAGTGATAACCATCCAGCCGTGTTCGGAAATCATTCGGCTGACTTCGACTGCTTGAATATAGTTGGGGTGATCTGGTGCAGTTCTGGCCGATCCAAAAATGGTAACTTTTCGTCGTCGCCGGAACGGTTGGAAGACTTTGAATGCGTACCGCAACTCTCGCAGGGTGCGGCTCAGAATTTTCAGGTCACCTCGAGTGGTCCCGTCCAAATAGAGACGGTCGACCGTTCGTCGCATCATGTCGATCAGGTCATCGCTTTCGAGAGCAGACGGCAATTCATCGGCTGGTTGCGGACGCGCCTTTTCGTCCTCGCCTAACGCTTCTGGCTGAATGGGTAATTCAGGTGCTTCATCGCTCATGAAAAGATTCCTAGTTTGGGAGTCGTGGGTATCGACTTCGTCATTGGGATCGGGTTTATCGAGACTCATCGCCCAGCATCGCCTCCGAAAGGAGTTTCAAGGAAAGTGAGCTGGCATTTGGGACAATATCGAAAGTAACTTGGATTTTCGTTCTTGTGCGATGGCAACATCAATCGAGCGCACGGCAAAGGTTTCTTCTAAATTCTTATGTTCCGCCTCATGGACTGCTCCGATTTCCCTGCCGACCTCTCGCTTTTGCGACGTGCCATGCCTCCTCCAGGCATCCTTCACTAAGGACTGCCAAAAAGCTTGCAAGATTGCTCCCATCGCTTCCATGTCACCTTGTTTGGCATCGTTGAGTTGCCGAAGCCATAGCAAAGAACCATCCGGATTGATTCCAGTCAAAAACACACCTTCTATGTAGCGTTAGGTAACAGCGAGAGCGATCCATCGACAATTATCCGATAGGTCATATTGTCACATTCATCAGAAACGGTCAAGCGGTACGGCGCGAGTCAAATGACACCGCCACCGCACCACATCGTCGTTCCATAGATTCAAAGTCCTAACGGGACGTCATGAATACATCCTGATTCAACCCGATGGCGCCAGCGTTGAAATTTCATTGGATCGTTTCTTATTCGAAGATATAACGAGGGTTAAACTCAATATTATTCTTTTTCAGCATCAACAAAAATTCTTCTTGAATTGTCCGTGACTTAGGATGTTCTCGCTGGCTCGAGATATAGGACGCAATGGATTCGGTCTGCGACTCGCTGACCGAAAAGACCGCGTATCCAGTTTGCCACTCGAAGGGTTGTTTCGGTTGGTAGACGTCGTTGATCCATTTCGATGAGTTCGCTTTCATGAGACGAAGCATATCGGACACGGCGATCGTTGGTGGAAGCTTAGCCAACAGGTGGATAGGATCTTCCACACCACCCGCTTTCAAGAGTACGCCTCGATTATCTCGGAGGATGCCACCGATATAAGCGTAGAGTTCATCTTGCCAGACCGATGCGATAGTTGGTTTGCGAAATTGGGTGCCGTAGATTACGAGAAATAGCCAACATTGATTGTGAAGCAACGAGCAATTGCAGCAATCAGGCTCCTCGGGGTGGCTGGGGACAGCGGGCGTCAATCGATCAGCCCAGGGATCTGGGAGACCCACCTAGCGATTTGTCGGCAGGATTTTTAATTCATGGGCATTACTTCGCTTCAGGCTTCCCGCAGGTTGTTTAGAAGACTACTCATTCATTGCCAGCCAAAGTGATTCAATCCAATCGGGATTCGGCGGAGCGTCGGTGACGAGAAATCGATACTTTGAACGCAACGGTTTTGTCTTGCTAATCTCGAACGAATCCGTCACGCATGGTGAAAAGCAAAAATAGGGTTTGGAATCGTGCAATCTTGCAGGTTGCGGTGCACGGAAGTTTTTGGAGTGACTTAAAACCGCAATACTAGCGTTCTGATGCTCAATCGTGCCAGACAAGGCAACCCAGGTTGATGGTGTATGGTTTCCTAACTTGCGGTCTTGACCGGAGTTGTTCAGGAACGAACTCGGTTCCAATTGGATGGCGCCGCTACCCCTCTTGTCTTGGTCCGCTTTCGTGAGCCATTTCGAAATTCCTCGGAATGCCATTCCGCCATAATGGTACTTTTCCACCACCAATGGCGTATCCGTTAGAGCTTGTTGAACAGATTCAAGATCAAAACAATAATAATCGTCACCCGGTTCATACACTGTCACTTTCCATCGTTCGCGTAATATGTCCACGGATGGGTTCTCAGCGCGGTGAATCAAATCCACTTCGAATTCAACTCGGCCTTCGTTCTGAGACATGTTGACAACACGTTCGTGCACGACTCGCCCTGTCCTCCCTGCCAAGTTCCAGAAATCGATGGCTCGATCTCCATACGTTGTCTTGACCCACGCAAAGAAAATTCCATGTTGATGCGGATGATCTTTTGGGAAGGCCTCCGTGATGGTTTTGCCTTTAGGAGTTGTTACCGGATGTAAGAACCCGCTCCTGTGGTAAATGGGATCTATCCCTTCCGGAACGGCTGGTGACATTTTGTTATAGACCAGCACTATCTTTTGGCCGTGGCTTATGGTGAGAGTTGCATCCGTTTCGGCAATTTTCAGCGACTCAGCCATCGCCAAGGATAAGCACAAGTCCGCGGGAGCACACAACGCGAGTGCGAAGACAATAACCCAAAATTGATGGTTCATGTTGATTATGCCTATTTTCGAAAAGTGCATTCCGCCGCTTGCTGCCAAAGATCCATGGATTGTTAGGGGAATCCGATTGTAGACTATTATCACGCTGGACTGTGATCTGGCACCTCCTTCAGTTTTGACAAGCACCATCGGCTTGTTGACTGCAACACTTCGTCGCTGCTCATTGCCAACACTTCGATATGGGGCCGCAAATCAACTCGATTCGAATTGGCGGCTGCGATTAAGGCGTTTCGTTGCATCCCCTTTAGTCTGGTTCGCCAGAAGGGTGTATGACGATAGAGCTTTCGAAACGTTGCTTCGTCGATCGTGAGCCAATGCTCAAGCGACGTTTTATCAGCCAACTGCGACGGCTCCAATTCAGCTGGCACCTCAACGTTGCGTTTACGGTTCCATGGACAAACCATTTGGCAGACATCGCAACCAAAGACCCAGTCCTCCATTTTTCGGCTTAGCTCGTCCGGAATAAACCCTCGATATTCAATGGTCAAGTAGCTGATGCATTTCGAAGCGTCGAGAATGCGAGGGCCAACAAATGCGGAAGTTGGGCAAGCATCCAAGCAAGCGGTGCATGATCCGCAATGGTCTGCGTCGAATGGTCTGTCCTCGGCTAGCTCGACACTGGTTAACAAAGCGGACAAGAAAAAGTAACTTCCCTCAGTTCGATTGAGCAGGAGAGTGTTCTTGCCGATCCAGCCGATGCCAGCCAACTTGGCAAAGTCGCGTTCAAGCAGCGGGGCTGTATCCACAACACCGCGATTTAGCGATCCAGGGTACATGGCTTCGAGCACGCCAGAAAGTTGATTCAGTCGCTGTCGTATCAAGTCATGGTAGTCGACTTGCCCCGTTGCGTAGTTTCCTATTTTGCATTGGGCTGTTTGGGAATGTGTATTTTCGCTACCACTCGATTCAGGTGAAATCTTTCGAGGGGTTGTCAGCGGATTCGAAGCGTACGGCATCGCCAGCATGACAACACTCTTGCAACCCTCGAGGATGGAATCAGGATGCTGGTAGGCAGCCGCTCGTTTGGAAATGTAAGACATCTCGCCAGCGTAGCCCCGTCTGATCCATTCGATCAAGTGATCATAGCCGGGCGCGGTCTGTGCTCGGGCGACCCCGAAAAGTGAAAACCCAAGGGCTATCGCTTGGCTCCTAAGCTGGTCCTTGGCAATCACCGCCGCAATCATGAGCCGATTGGCATGACGTCGGCCCCGGTTATTGAAATCAACGATGTAGCGAGCAAGTGCCACCTTCGTCGCAATCCCGACCAGCAATTTTGTACCTATGCTTAGCGACTTGTCGGTACAAAAAGCACCATATCGGCATCGAAAATGGGATATGCATCAAGGGCGCTATCAGCCAAAGAATCGGAAGCTGCCTCGAAAGGTATCGTACGGCATAGGCTCCGCCATGTTGTACTCCACTGGGAGTAGCAATCCACATCTGTTCCATCAATTGCTCCATCGTCAGATTAGGATAGCTCGTCGCGACTTTGGGATCGTGAAGCGAAACAAATTCGAGGCGGTGCTGTCCATCCAACCGGCGCAAAATATTGATTTGAGAACGACAAAAATTGCATTGGCCGTCGTAAAGAACGACGTCTTTTTGGGTTTGTTCGCTCATCGCGGCCTCTTGGTTTGGGAAACGGTGCCAGCGCTCTCGTAGGACAGGCTGCTAGTTTGCTATGACAAAAATTGGACAGGCTGGCAGCCTCTCCTACGAACTACCTCCCGATTTTAACATCTTATTAACCAATCCAATCCCTTTTTCGAACTTTCCTGTCCAATTCATCACAATGTGGTGCCCAATCCCCGGAACATCGAACATCGAGCCGGATTGAACCCATCCATGTCGCTCGTAAAAGCCGCTCGCTGAACACCTTGCATTACACCGCAGTGTTTTTTTCTGGGTGGTTGCAATATCCTGTGCGGTTTCAACCATTCTATGCCCGATTCCTCGGCGTTGCCAATGTCTGGCAACGGCCATCCCTCGCAGTTGAATTGCATCCGAATCGTCAATAAGCAGAGTGGAACAGCCAATGAGTTCGGCTTGAAACAGAGCGATTAGATGCAGCGTCGACTCGTTTTCGTCACCCGGAAAAGCGGCGCTCGATGGCGGCATCTTATGCGGTTTACGAAGGATTTCATATCGCAAGACCCTGATACGAGCAAGTTCGCAGGCACCAAACGTCTGTTGGATCACGATGACGTCACTCATTCTGCTCCCCTGACTGTAATTGGATTGCGGATCATGTTATTCTTAGCTCCCAAATCCTTTCCGACGACACTCACATTTAGGAGACCATTTCAGCATGGCTAGACCTGTCACGTTGTTCACCGGCCAGTGGGCCGATTTGCCCTTTTTCAAGATGACTCAGCTTACCAAAGAATTCGGCTACGATGGCATCGAACTGGCTTGTTGGGGAGACCATTTTGAGGTTCAAAAAGCGAATGCAGAGCCAAAGTATTGCGAGGCCAAACGCGCTGCCCTCAATGACCTGGGTTTGCAATGCCACGCGATCAGCGCACACCTCGTTGGCCAAGCCGTTTTGGATACGATCGATCAACGACACAAGTCGATACTGCCGGGGTACGTTTGGGGCGATGGCAATCCGGCGGGCGTTAACGAAAGAGCCATCGAAGAGATGAAGGCCACAGCCCGAGCTGCCAAAAAATTTGGTGTGGGTGTTGTCAATGGTTTCACTGGGTCAAGTATTTGGCATCTCAATTATTCGTTCCCGCCTGTGCCACAATCCATGATCGACGACGGATTTGCATTGCTTGCCAGTCGTTGGAATCCTATTTTGGACGAGTTCGCAAAGAATGGTGTACGTTTCGCATTGGAAGTACATCCGACTGAAATTGCATTTGATATCTACACAGCTCAGATGGCGCTCAAAGCACTTGATAATCGCCCTGAGTTTGGCTTCAACTTTGACCCTAGCCACTTGATTTGGCAAGGGATCGATCCGGTTGAGTTCATCCGCGCGTTCCCAGATCGCATCTATCACGTTCACATCAAAGATGCGACGACCAAGCTGAACGGTCGATCCGGTATCCTAGCGAGCCATCTCAACTTTGGAGATCCGCGTCGCGGTTGGGATTTCCGTAGCCCAGGTCGCGGCAGTGTGAATTTCGAGGAGATCATTCGCGCACTGAACGATATTGGCTATTCAGGGCCATTGAGCGTTGAATGGGAAGATAGCGGAATGGATCGCGAGTTTGGAGCAAGAGAAGCCGCCAGCTTCGTCAAGAACATCGACTTTGCACCAAGCGGTATCGCATTCGATTCCGCTTTTGAGAAAGCGTAACGGAATTGAAACCGACACAGGTCTTGTATGCACCACCATCGGGCGCCCTTCGGTTTTTACCCGAAGGGCCCTACCCACTGGGCGGTGAGAAATTTTCATGGGTTGCGATTCAGCATGGTCCAAATGCGGGTTTTGGCTCCGTCAATGTCTTTGACCTCAAAGACAAAACCAATGTGTCGTACGAGTTGCCAGGCAGGCCAGGATTCGCTTTTCCAACAGACAAAGGGAACTTCGTGGTTGGATGTGAGCGAACCGTTGGGATCTTTTCCCTTGATTCGAATCACTACAAGCCGTTTATCCATGACATCGATAGCGATTGCAGTGGGACTATCGTCAACGATGGTGTCACGTGGGATGGCAATCTGATATTCGGTACGAAAGATCTTGAATTTCGGACCAAAAAGGCAGGCTTGTATTTCTGGCGGGGAAGCGATGCAAAACTCTTTTGTTTGCGATCCGATCAGATATGCAGCAATGGAAAATGCATTCTGTCCGTTGAGAAATCGCATATTAAGTTGCTTGACATTGATTCCCCAACCAGGAGTGTGGTCGTCTATCGCATCAACACTGAACTTGGTCAGATCGAATCCGAACGCATCGTCGTAGATCTATCAAATGATCCGGGCGTCCCGGATGGAATGACCATGACTTTGGACGGTAAGAGCATCATCGTCGCTTTGTATAATCCGAATGCTGCTGCATTCGGAAGAACCGTTCAATACTCGATAGCGTCGGGTGAAATCGAACAAGAATGGCAAACGATCGGTAGTCCTCAAGCGACTTGTCCGCAGTTGATTGCTTGGGAAGGTCGAGTATGGCTCGTCGTTACAACTGCGGTTGAGCACATGCCGATAGAACGAAGAAGCGATTCCCCGCAGGCCGGTTCGCTCTTTCTTGGTCAAACAGACATCGTGTTCGACGAGGCTGCGTATCGACGATTGACCCAAGTGTTTATTGAGACACGTGCATGATCGCATAGGGGAATGCAAATGAATTTTGAATTGCAGATCGTATTGCAGCAACTTTTACTCCCCGCTGTTTGTTCCGTGATCGGGTGTTTCATTCTCACGAGAACCGATCCTGGTGAAGAGCGAAACGACAACGAACCCATTAGGGGAATAGTTTTCCAAACGCTCTTGGGTGCGTTCTTATGTGCCATCGGGATGGTTTGCTCCGATTTATGGCAAAGAGGAATTATTGCTAAGCCAGCTGAATGGCTGTACTGGCAAGCATCGTATCAATGGCAATGGATGGTATGGATGATTCCCGGCAGCATGGTCATCATGGCCTTGTCCCGCTCGCTTGTCGCAATTCCGATTCACTATGCTGCGTTGGCCGGTTTTGTGACCGCAACTCTTGCCATCTGCGTATTGTTCGTTTGTCTCAATCAAGGTACTGTTTGGGACGACAAAAAAGTAAAATGGTTGCCTTGGATGGCGGCGAGTTGCATAGCGATCATGTGGAATATCGCATCGCTGAATTCCATTGCAAAATCGGGTGGATCGCGATGGGTTTCGTTGACGGTACTTGGTCAGCTAGGATGCGTGGCCGCCGTCACGTTTCAATCCTATGCCAGTCTCGGTGAGTGGGCACTCGCAGGTATTGGGGTGGCAGCGGGCGCGTCATTGGTAGGTGTTATTGCTGGTTCGAAAGCAAAACTGCATTTCGGATGGCCGCTTTCAACCGTGGTCGTTCCACTTGGAATCATGGCGGTCGCGTGCCTGTCCGTGAGCAGTTTTTTTCAATCGCGTCCGCTTCCAATCGGGGTGATCGGTTCTGTTCTCTTTCTTCCCACGCTTGTAGGCTTTGTTGATTTTGTGTTTGGTCGAACGGCGAACCCGTGGTTTCGAGTTTTTTTGGCAACGAGCGTATGTTGTCTCGTATTGGGGGGTGTTTTTTACTTTGCAAAGCTTTGGCAATCAGAATGGTAGCGACCAAAACTGGCATTAAGTCACCCTTTTCTACCAAGATCTTTTCATTTTTGCGAGAGCTCAAGTCCAATAACGACCGCGAGTGGTTTGCGGAAAATAAGGCGAGATACGAGCAGGATGTATTGCAAGCAGCCATGGACTTCGTCACCCAAATGCAACCGCGACTGGCCAAGCATTCACGTTATTTGTTGGCAGAGCCAAAGCGGATGGGTGGATCGATCATGCGGATTTACCGTGACACTCGGTTTGGAAAGGACAAGACACCGTACAAAACAAATGTAGGTATCCACTTCCGGCACTCCATAGGAAGCGATGTGCATGCACCCGGCTTGTACGTGCATCTGGAGCCGGATGCTTGTTTTTTGGCGGCTGGCATTTGGTTGCCCCCAACCGAACCGCTTGCCGCGATCCGGCAAGCGATTATGGACAATGTGGGAGACTGGAATAAAGTCTGCAACAACAAGCGGTTTGTCTCGCAATTTAAATTCGATGGCGACTCGCTCAAAACGGCACCACGGGGCATCGATCCAAATCATCCAGCGATCGAATACCTTCGGCGCAAGAGCTTCGCTGGCATCACGCCGGTGAGTGACAAAGCGTTTCTACAAGCTGATATACTAGACAAAATTATGTCCGCGTTCGACGATGCGAAACCACTCATGAAGTTTCTATGCGATGCGTTACATCAACCCTATTAAAATGCCCATTCGTGTCCACTGCTTGGTTTTGACCTCTATTGTTGGGTTACCATGATATTGGTCTGGTCAACCTAGGGCGTTGGTCGCCAAGTTTAGACCGGATAGTTGGAGAGTAGGCAACTCCGCCGCCCTGCGTATGTTGAGCGGATATACGTGGATGCTAACTTTCGCACACGCGTAAACACCTGGTCTAACGTGGTCTATGTCTTAGTCGGCTTTTAAGCGTTTGCTTTAGGCTGGCACAACTGGCGAATTTCAACAATAAATTTTATTTTGAATTTTTGAAAAACTCGCTTGACTCGGATTTACACCATGGTCTAACTCTGAGTTGTCAAGCTCGCTTTCTGTCTGTGTAAGGTAAAAAGCCAATGCAAGCGATTCGTTGGCGTTCTATCGAAAGCGCCTTACTTAACCGACTGTCTGTTTATTGTCACAAGGTTATTCGCTGTCGTATTGTCGCTTTTCGCAAGCGTTTCCAGGTTTGCTTCGCTAAGAGCTGATGTCTTTAGTCGTTGTTTGGTGTTACCTTTCTCAATCGTTTTGGCGTGGGACGCGTTTGGCTCGCTTAACGCTTCGTACGGCTATTGCGATTGTGTCGATGCTGTTGAGTCGATCACGTTAATCGTCTCGAATGAGCGGCGATGCGATCTGAATCTCGGTGTAATTCCGGGTTCTTCGTGGAATTTAGTGGCTGGAAATCGCAGGCATTAGGTCAAGTTTGCCGCAGAAAAAGAGAATTCTTGTTCTGTAGTTTTTGAAGTTATTGAAGCCACGAGCAGCACTTTTAATGGATTGGATTTTACTGTTAAAGCCTTCGC
>CAMDKL010000126.1 GCA_945900945.1 Pirellula staleyi DSM 6068 | reverse complement strand
ACTTCGTAGAGGAATACCAAAACGGTCGAACCCCCAATCCCTGTGCGCAGTGCAACAACTGGTTGAAATTCGGTCGGCTGTTTGACTACGCGGATGCGGCAGGTGCAGAATTCGTTGCAACCGGCCATTACGCACGCATGCTCCCATCCTCGACTCCCGGTCAACCGCCCGAGCTCCATCGAGGCTTAGATGACGGCAAGGACCAAGCTTACGTTTTAACGGGCATCGCTCGCTCGCTCCTGCCTCGTATGTTGCTCCCCGTCGGTGGGTATCAGAAGGCTGAGATACGGCGCATGGCGTCGGATATTGGTCTCCGGGTCGCCGACAAGAAAGATAGCCAAGAGATTTGTTTTGTTGCCTCCGGAGCCCATGCGCAATTCGTTCGCGATAAGTCGCTGATTTCGACAGCTGGAGAGATCGTAACATCCGATGGCCGGGTCGTTGGCACCCACGCAGGTATCGAAGGCTTTACGGTGGGACAACGCAAGGGTACTGGTGTGGCAATGGGCTCTCCGTATTATGTAACGGACATTCTCCCTGAGTCATCGAGAGTTGTTATCGGGCCATTGGCCGAACTCGCTCGTTCCTGGCTCATGGCCGACGAGGCGAATTGGTTAGTGGATTTCCCGATTGGAGCGATTTTGGAGGGCGAAGTTCAAATTCGATACAATTCTGGACCCGAGCCCGCAAGGGTGGAGCGAGTTTCTGAAAAACAGTTTCGCGTGGATTTCCGGAACCCCAGTTATGCCGTTTCTCCTGGACAATTGGCCGCCGTTTTCATCGGCTCACGAGCTCTAGGTTGCGGTTGGATTCGAAAAACCGGCTAGCCCCTGTTGCTAATCCTAGTCTGTTGTGTTCACAATACCTTAGTCCGACTGTCCACATTAACGAAAACAACTGGCCATGAGCTTATTCTTCGCCCAACAGAACTTCGAAAACATCAACATTCAGACGCTTGTCATGATCGGACTGCTCATTGCTGCAGTCCTAGGTGGCTTGATCAGTTTGGTAGTCTTTTGGAATTTTGGAAGCCTCTGGTTGCAAGCTAAGACTAGCGGTGCTGACGTCACCATGTCGAGCCTCATCGGTATGTACTTCCGTCAAGTGCGTTCGCAAGTCATTGTGAACGCAAAAATCATGGCCGCTCAAGCAGGCCTGGATATCGACCGCACGAACGGAATTAGTACCCAGCGTCTCGAAGCCCACTATCTGGCCGAAGGCAATGTCATGAATGTGATCAACGCGATCATTTCCGCCCATCGAGCAGGTATCGATTTGGATTTCGACCGAGCTGCCGCCATCGACCTCGCAGGACGGGATGTTCTCGATGCTGTTCGGACGTCCGTGCATCCCCGTGTTATCGATTGTCCAGACCCAAAGCACAGTGGCAGCGGATTCCTGTCAGCCATTGCCCGTAACGGAATCGAGCTGCGTGTCAAAGCGCGCGTAACGGTTCGAACGAATCTCGAACAACTAATCGGCGGAGCAACAGAGGAAACAGTCATCGCACGTGTTGGTGAGAGCATTATCAGCTCGATCGGCTCCTCCGAAACACATTTGGTTGTATTGGAAAACCCAAACCTGATTTCCAGGACGGTTCTCAAACGTGGATTGGACAATCAAACTGCCTTTACCATCGTTTCCATCGATATTGCACACATCGAAGTCGGGCAGAATATCGGAGCAAGACTTAGAGCTGACCAGGCCGAGGCGGATGTTCGCATGGCGCGAGCCCAGGCCGAGCAACGACGTTCGGAGGCAATCGCATCCGAACAGGTGATGAAGGCCAAGGTAGCGGAGAACAGAGCCAACCTCGTCTTGGCGGAGGCCGAAGTACCCAAGGCCATGGCGAAAGCATTCGTCGACGGTCACTTTCAGGCAACGACAGTCAGTTAGATACGCTATGACTTTTGCCTCAACTCAGGTCTATGCACCCACCCCAAGCATTCCAGGCGAGCTGAAAGTCATTCAGGACGCAACGTGCACTTTTTGCGGTTGCGTTTGCGATGATATAGAACTGACGGTCAAAGACAATCACATCATCGAAGCCAAACGGGCCTGCGTATTGGGCAAAGCTTGGTTTTTGAATCACAGCATCGAAGATCGACCAAGCTGCATGGTCGATGGCAAACCCGCAACGCTGGACCAAGGCTACGATCGAGCAGCCCAAATCCTCACGGATGGCAAGTACCCAATCATTTACGGTCTTAGCGATTCGCCGTGTGAAGCACAGCGAGTCGCCGTCAGTATCGCCGACTGGATCAAGGGCACGATCGACACGACTACCAGCGTTTGTCATGGTCCTTCAGGGATGGCGTTTCAGGGAGTCGGTGAAGTAACTTGTTCGCTGGGCGAAGTGGCGAATCGAGGCGATTTGATCATGTTCTGGGGATCCAATCCTGCGGAAAGTCATCCACGCCATTTCACCAAGTATAGCCTTATGCCTAAAGGAATGTTCCTGCCAAACGGACGCAAGGATCGAACCTGCGTGCTCGTGGATGTTCGGAAGACAAAGAGTGCTAAAGCGGCCGACATTTTTATTCAGATCAAACCCAAGAGGGACTTCGAGGCCCTTTGGACTTTGAGAGCACTCGCAAAGGGCCTCGATCTGGATCCCGAGCTGGTGCAACGGGAAACGGGAGTTGAATTCGCGGTGTGGACCGATCTGATGGATCGTATGAAAGCATGCAAATTCGGAGTGATTTTCTTCGGGATGGGCCTGACCATGACTCGGGGCAAGCACGCGAACAGCGAGGCGATTCTGGCGCTGACACGCGATATGAATGAGCACACTCGATTTGTAGCTAAACCGAATCGAGGGCACGGAAATGTGACCGGAGCCGACAATGTCGTTTCATGGCGAACTGGCTATCCATTTGGAGTCAATCATTCTCGAGGTTACCCTCGTTTTAATCCTGGCGAGTACACTACGTCCGATACTCTGGCCAATCGAGAGGCTGACTGTGGAATGACCATTGCCTGTGATCCGATGGCCAATTTCTCGCAGCCTGCTCGGGAACATCTGGCTTCGATTCCTTTCATTGCACTCGACACCAAAGAAACGCCGACGACACGAGTGGCGGCGGTTGCTTTCACAGTCGCGACGTATGGGATCAACACCGGAGGAACCGTTTATCGGATGGACGACGTACCGATTCCTTTGCGTCCTGCGTTTCCGTCACCTCATCCGAGCGATTACGACGTGCTAACAGCAATAGAAGAACGAGTGAAGAAGATTTTAGGTGTGACCCACCGATGACCTCGTCTGACACCATAAAAATCTCCCAGGGAATTGTCTACGACCCGCTGCATGGGGTTGATGGCCAAGTCCGTGACATATGGATACTCGAGGGACGAATCGTCGATCCACCGACAGATCCGACCGTTCGACCTTCGCGAACGATTGACGCCAGCGGGCTGGTCGTCATGCCTGGCGGAATCGATATGCACTGTCACATCGCTGGTCCGAAGGTCAACGTGGCTCGCAAGATGAGGCCGGAAGAAAAACGTCGAGGCGAGCAAATGCCTCGCACGAATATCACACATAGTGGGACAATGGGGAGCGTCCCAAGCACGTTTGCCACTGGCTATAAGTACGCTGCGATGGGATATACGACAGCGTTCGATGCGGCGGTTCCACCGCTCGGAGCTCGACATGCTCACGAAGAGTTCGAGGACACACCTTGTATCGACAAGGGTTTTTATGTGCTCATGGGCAACAATCATTACGTGATGCAATCCCTCATGAAAAATGAGCCTCAGAAATTAAAGGCGTTCATTGCATGGTTGCTCACGTCTACTAAAGGTTTTGCACCAAAGCTTGTCAACCCCGGCGGCGTCGAAGTCTGGAAGTCCAAGCAGGCAGGCAACGTCAGCGGCCTCGATACGCTCGTCGATCATTTTCAAGTAACACCACGCCAGATCATCGCGGGGGTCGCAAGGGCCGCAAACGAACTTGCTCTGCCGCATCCGGTCCATATCCACTGCAATAATCTCGGCATGCCAGGCAACTGGGAAACTACACTTGAGACCATGCGAGCCCTCGAGGGCCTTCGCGGGCACATCACCCACATCCAATTTCATAGCTACGGCGGTGGGGCCGGTGACGAAAACACTTTCAACAGCAAGGTGATTCCACTGGCGGAGTACGTCAACGCGAATCCTAATATTACGATCGATGTCGGTCAGGTATTGTTCGGTGAAACGACTAGCATGACAGGTGACGGCCCATTGGGGTATTTTCTGTCGAAAGTGTACGGGGGTAAGTGGTTTAGCAGTGACACGGAAATGGAATCGGGCTGCGGGATCACGCCTATCAAGTATCGCAACAAATCGCTGGTGCACTCACTGCAGTGGGCAATTGGCCTGGAGTGGTATTTGCTGGTGAAGGATCCGTGGCGGGTCGTCATGAGTACCGATCATCCCAACGGTGGCTCGTTTCTGGCGTATCCCCAAATTATTCGTTTCCTGATGGACCGAACTTATCGAAGAGATATCTTAAAGACTTGCCCATTGGAAATTCTTCAGAGGTCGTCTCTATGGGATATTGATCGCGAATACACGCTCAGCGAAATTGCGATTATTACCCGTGCCGGTCCAGCGAAGATCCTGGGTTTGAAAAACAAGGGTCATCTAGGAGTCGGTGCCGATGCCGATATTACGATCTATACTCCCCATGAGAACAAACAGATCATGTTCGAAATGCCTCGGGTGGTGATCAAGTCAGGGCGGATAATCGTAGAGCAGGGCGAAATTCGCGAAACGCTGATCGGAAAGACTCTGCATGTCCAGCCAAGCTACGATCTCGAAGTCGAGTCGGATATTCAGGAATGGTTTGAAAAGTACTATTCCATCCGCTGGAGGAATTACCCTGTGGATTTGAGCTATCTGCATGAATCGTGTGTGATTCCGACGAGACTCAGCGAGTTTCCTCAATGACTGAGACTCAGACTGTTCCGCTACAACTTCATGGTGTCGAGATTATCGACACGTTTGCGGAAGCGTTTCCGATCAAGGCCGCTAGACTGATAATTACGGCTGACAGCAATCGCTGGGCAACCACGGCAGCAACGGTCATGTGCGGCAACGCCACCAGCGTCATAGCTTGCGATGTCGAAGCCGCCATCGAGCGCACTGTTGCCGCTAACGAAACGCCAGATGGTCGACCTGGCGTTTCGGTCCTGGTCTTCGGTTTTAGTATCGACGCATTGGGCAAAGCATTGCAGGGTCGAGTCGGCCAGTGCATTCTCACCAGTCCGACGTCGGCCTGTTACAACGGTATAAGCGATTGTCCAAAGGAAAAGCAGATCCGAATCGGCGGAGCCATTCGCTACTTCGGAGACGGCTTTCAAAGCGCCAAGAAATTCGAAGACCGTCGCTATTGGCGAATTCCGACGATGGACGGTGAGTTTGTTTGTGAAGATTACTTTGGAACAGTGACCGGAGTCGCGGGCGGAAACCTCATCATCTGCGGGACGAATTCTCCCTCTGCCTTGACAGCAGCTGAAGCAGCAGTTGAAGCCATCGGCACAGGCAAGGACGTTGCCCTGCCGTTTCCAGGCGGCATCGTGCGTTCTGGAAGCAAAGTCGGATCGCGATATCCCAAGCTAAAAGCCAGTACGAATGATGCGTACTGCCCAAAGCTTCGAGGGCTGACAAAAACCGAACTGCCGACGAATTGCCATTCAGTCTACGAGATCGTAATCGACGGACTTTCATTCGATGCCGTTCAATCCGCCATGAAACGCGGTCTGCATGCAGCCGCAGCATCACCCAACATTCTTCGAATCACCGCTGGCAACTACGGTGGCAAGCTTGGTAAGCACCATATTCATCTACGAGATTTGCTCTAGAAAATACTATGAGTTGAAATGCATTCGAGTTCATCTCGGGGGATTGTTATCTTGACGCTACCACAGTTGGTCAGTACCCCCGGCGTGAAGCACTTCGAAGTTAGCATGTAGGTCCGGCTGTCCTCAGCCGGACATTTTTCTTGCCAAGCTGGGCGTGAAGCCAGCTGGCACACTATTCACGCGTGAGGTAACATTTTGTCGGATCAGGAACAGTTCCTTGATGTAATCGACCGCGATGAAGCGGAGTTGCGATTTCGTTCCGCGTTGAATCTGCGTCCGTTGGGTGTTGAAAGAATTCTTGTTCGCGATTCTTTGGGCCGAGTGCTCTCTGCGAATATTCTGGCGAGAATGGATGTACCAGCTTTTGATCGCTCTAACTTCGATGGCTATGCCGTCAAGGCAAGTGACACCTTCGGCGCGAGCGAGTTGACTCCGAAAACGCTAAAGCTGTTGCTTCCGACATTGGACGCCGGAACAGCACCAACCGTTGAGATTCAGACTGGACATGCCATTGCGATCGCTACCGGCGGTATGTTGCCTCGCGGTTCTGACGCGGTTCTAATGGTCGAGCACGCAGATGAACAAGTTGGCCGCGTATTTTTGCGCCGGGCCCTCACGCCAGGTTTTGGAATCTCGTTTGCTGGAACTGATATCGCACTCGGTGAAACCGTGCTTCGAGCAGGAACCATCCTGACAAGCCGCGAGACGGGAGTACTCGCTGCACTCGGTGAAGAGTTCGTCGATGTTTGGTGCCGGCCTCGGGTAACAATCATCTCGACCGGCAACGAGATCATCGCTCCCGGGGAGCTCATGCGTCCCGCTGCAGTGTATGACTCCAATTCGCAGGTTCTCGCCGATGCCGTGCGCGAACAAGGCGGGATTCCTCTATGCCGTGGCATCATTCGCGACAATGCGGATGAGCTTCGAACAGGGTTGCAAGCGGCCCTGGACGATTCCGATGTCGTTCTGTTATCAGGAGGCACAAGTAAGGGCAAAGGCGATCTGTGCTATCGCGTCCTATCGGAATGGACGGACCCCGGCATCGTCGTTCATGGAGTTGCCCTGAAGCCCGGCAAGCCTATCTGCATGGCCGTCACCGCTGGAAAACCGGTCGTGATTCTTCCCGGTTTTCCTACGTCGGCGATATTCACTTTTCACGAGTTCGTCGCTCCAGTTATTCGACTGCTTGCGGGGCGGCAACCCGAGTCGCATGAATGGGTGTCCGCGACGATGGCGACGCGGACGAATTCCGAAATCGGGCGAACGGAATATCTGCTGGTGGGACTTATTAAATCGGATTCTGGACTGATAGCCTTCCCTATGGGCAAAGGCTCTGGCTCGGTCACTACATTCAGCCGCGCCGATGGCTTTGTCACGATTCCTCGCTATACGGAAATTGTAGATGCCGGCGAACACGTTCGGGTTTGCTTGATCGGACGTGGCTTGGAGCTTGCGGAACTCGTTGTTGTCGGCAGTCATTGTGTTGGGCTCGATTACTTGCTCACACAGCTTCAGCAACGTGGAATTCAATCGAAATTATTGACCGTGGGCAGTTCGGCTGGACTGATGGCGGCAAAACGTTGCGAATGTGACGTAGCAGGAATTCATTTGTTGGATCCGCTGACGGATGTTTACAATCGCCCGTTCCTGAATGATGCGATAACGATGATCGATGGATATGGACGTTCGCAGGGAGTTGTCTTTCGGCAGGATGACCAAAGGTTTGAGGGGAAAACACCGTCTGAGATTGTATCGATCGCGATGAGCGATTCGTCGATCGTGATGGTAAACCGAAATCAGGGCAGTGGAACCAGAATCTTGATCGATCGTCTTCTAGCGGGTGCAAAACCCAGTGGCTATTCGGTCCAACCCAGCAACCACAGTGCCGTCGCGGCGGCCATACTTCAGCACCGAGCCGACTGGGGCGTCACCATCGAAGCCACGGCGCGAACCAGTCGTCTTGCATTCGTCCCACTTCGCAACGAACAATACGATTTTGCCATTCCAAAAGCTCGCTTGCACCGACCCGCCGTTCAGGCCTTCATCGCACTTCTTGCAGACCAAGAAATACGCCGCGAGTTGCAAAGCATGGGCTTTAAGTAAAACAGGCTGCCAGCCTAGCCTACGTTAGGCCGCATTGTGGCGAAACAGAATTTCGCCGCGTCCCAGGGACACCATGTCACCGTGATAGAGATCATATTCCGATGCCATCAATGCTTGGTCGACACGGAAGCCCTTGTCCATCAGTGTTCTGAGCATGAGCTTCACGGTCAGGGGCGGGTAAGTAGACGCATAGCGAAAACTGGGAAGGAGTTGAGGCGGGTTGGGGCCAAACAAGGCAAGAGTTCCTCGACGCATTCCCGCTCCTGGCCGGATTCCGCATTCGCCAAAGACTGCGACGGTTCCTGCGATCATGTTGAAACCCATCATGTCGCCGGCGGAGCCTCCGATTGCGATTAAGCCACGACGCATCGTTAAACCTATTTCATTGCCCGCGTTTCCGTCGACAAGAATAATCCCTCCAGTCATCCCTTTTGAAGAACCACGGTATGCGGCTCCTGTCAGGTGGCCAGCGTTTCCTTGGATATGAATCAGGCCGTTGTGCATCTCGGCTCCGACCCAACCGCCAGCGTTTCCCCCGACGACAATCTTACCGCCCCGCATCTGACTGCCAACATGCCGTCCAGCCGCTCCCCGAATCGATACAAACCCGCTGGCCATGTGAGCTCCAATCCAATGGACACCCGACAAATTTCCTTCGAAGTCCATACGCTTGTCGCTGGGATCGCCAGAAACAGTAAACATCTCTGCCAACGGAATCTTACAATTGCCATGAAATATTTCGAATCGCTCGATGTCTGCAATGGACTTATCGCAAGCCCAGTCAGGCGTAAAACCCTCGATTTCGACGGGAACGAGAGTTTGAGCGTTGTAGATAAGTCTGATCGCCATTGGTTCGAATCCGCTAGAGTGTGGTCCGTTCAGCATTGGCAAAATGCGATCGGTACATGAGACTAACTGCTTTATCCATTTTTCACAATTGCCAGACCCCATGGAATTCAACGTCGAGATAAAAAAGGGCGCGATCGTTTTGTGTGGTGGAAAGTCCAGCCGCATGGGGCGAGACAAAGCATCGTTGCCGTTCGGACCGGAACTGATGCTGCAGCGAGTCGTGCGGATTATCAGTCAAGTCATCGACTTGACTGCGATAGTCGTTGTGGCCTCGCCAGAGCAATACTTGCCCCAGCTTCCGGACGGCGTCATTGTCACTCGGGACGAACGCCCAAACCGTGGCCCGCTGGAAGGCATCGCGACTGGCCTTCGATCGATGCCGAACTACGTGGATGCCGTCTACGCGACCAGTTGCGATGTCCCACTAATGATCCCAGAATTCGTAGCTAAAATGTTTGATCAGCTCGGCAATAACGAAATTGCTGTCCCCTATGACGGCCAGTACCATCATCCGTTGGCGGCAGTCTATCGTCCACGTGTTCTCTCGGTGATTGAGTTGTTACTAGCGTCCGACCGTCTTCGGCCACGATTTCTGTTCAATGAAGTCGCGACAATGGAAGTACCAGTTGATAAGCTTTGCGAAGTGGACCCGGCACTTTCGACTTTGATGAACCTGAACCATCCGGAAGATTATCAAACCGCGTTGGACCAAGCTTTTCCCCCTTAGAACAGGCTGCTAGCCTTTTAATACCCCTCAAATCAGCTGATACCGCTCTCCTGCCAGCTTGCCTGGCAAGAAGCGAAGTTTGGTAACCAGATATTACCCAACCACGCGCCTTCCCTCTATTTTTAAAATTGCTGGCCGCCGCCGGCGGCCAGCAATTTTAAAAATAGGAATTCTGGGTTGGCGCGATCTGGTTCCCAAACTCTCTCACCCACGAGACGAACTCGTGGGAGTCGTACGAAAAAGTTGTGGGGGTATAAAAAGGCTAGCAGCCTGTCCTACGACGGAACTGGACCGGCTTGATAAACCTTGATGATTGAACTGTTATCCAGTTCACCGCATCCTGCCGATTCCGCTTGCTCCAGCAAATCGCGATGCGTCTGCGACAGCGGCAGCTCCAGCCCGCTGGCCGCTGCTAAACTCAGAATGATGCGCACATCCTTAAAGTGCTGAGACAACTTGGCCTGTACGCTGAAGTCGTTCGTTAACATCTTGTTCCCCTTAATATCCATCACGCGAGAATACGCCGCGCTGCCTCGAAGCACTTCTAAGGCTGCATTGGGATCCACTCCGATCGCTTTGGCAAACGACAGCCCTTCTGCGAGCGAGGCTCGATTCAAACCGAGAACCAAATTGCTGACTAGTTTCATCCGCGATGCGCTGCCGCTTTCTCCGGTGTGAAATACCGTTTTTCCGAGCACCGGCCACAAATCTGCACAAGCATCAAACGTGGCCCGATCACCACCGACCATCACCATCGCTTCACCGCGCCGCGTTTGCTCGCTGGAGCCAGAAATCGGAGCATCCAAATAACGCACATCGTTAGTCGCCATTTGTTTACCCATGGCGATGCAATCGTCAGGTTCGCCGGTTGTCGTATCGATTAGAATTTGCGATGCCCGCAGCCCCTTTCTCATCTGCTCGATGACCTTTGCAACGACATCGCTGGAATACAAGCTGATGATCACACGCTCGCAATCCACGATCGGATTGTCGCTCCACACTGCACCGCGCTGGATCAACGGATCGGCCTTGTCCTGCGAGCGATTCCAAATGGAAACAGGATAGCCATGTTCCAGCAGTCGCTCGGTTATTGCCGTACCCATCAGTCCCAACCCGATAACGCCTATCGGTTGTTTCGTCGCGGCCATGTAATGTAACTCCTGTTTGACCGTTGAATGGCTTGGGTGCACAATGAGGCTCACAGCGCAGAATAATGGGCAATAGGGCATTATGCCTGAATCCGCGTTGGTTGACCTCTTGTTTTTGCTAATATGCAACTATTTTCCGCTAAGCATCGAACAGAAAATTTCCGTCTTTTTTTACACTTCTCAGGAAACGCTGGCTTGTCCGACTGGAACGTAAGGCGATTGAATTCGCAGTTGCGTGGTTCGCCGAGCACATGCTAATGACAACCGTTCCACGCGTTTGTCATTTTAGTTACAATGACTTTTAAAGAGATCCGGACCGTTTCGCTCCTCACCATTTGAACCGATCAATGCCTTCTCCTATCTCGCTCGGTCTCGACTTTGGGACCGAATCCGTTCGCGCAATCCTTGTCGACGCAACTGGTAAACAACGCGGCCTTGCAAAGAGCGACTATGCCCACGGGCAAATCACCGAGCGGCTACCTGGGACTACGCAATCGCTGCCGCCGCGATATGCACTGCAATCGCCAGGCGACTGGCTCGATTCCGCTGCCATCGCAACGCGCGCCGCCATCGCCGAAGCAAGGATTTCTAGGGACGATATCGTCGGTATCGGCGTCGATTTCACGAGCTGTACGATGTTGCCAACGATCCGCAATGGGACGCCGCTTTGCGAGTTAGATTCGTTCAAGCATGTTCCACTTGCATGGCCAAAACTTTGGAAGCATCACGGAGCGATTGAACAAACCGAGCGGCTCAACAAGATCGCAAAACAGCGTAACGAATCTTTCCTACGTCGGTACGGTGGTACCATCGGCTTAGAATGGTTCTTTCCTAAGATGCTCGAAACGATCGAATGCGCCCCGCCAGTCGCAGCAGCCGCTGAAGTTTGGTTGGAAGCTGGCGACTGGTTCGTGTGGCAACTCGTCGGCGGCCCGGCAGAGACGCTCACCCGATCTACTTGCCAAGCAGGTTACAAAGCCATGTGGTCCGTCACCGACGGTTATCCATCGAGCGACTTTTTTAACGCCGTACATCCGGAACTTGCTAGGTCAGCCGCCGAATGCCTACCTGGTATCATGCGTTCGCCTGGTGAAAGAGCTGGCGAGCTTTCTGGCACTATGGCAGATCGACTTGGACTTCGCGCCGGAACGCCAGTCTCTGCCGCGATTATAGACGCCCACTCCGCAGTTCCAGGTGTCGGTGCAGCTGTGCCCGGCACGTTGGTCATGGTGCTCGGTACCAGCAGTTGTCACATGCTCAACTCCACCGTGTTTTCCGAAGTCCCAGGTGTCGCTGGTATTGTAGATGGCGGTATTCTGCCAGGTATGTTCGGCTACGAAACCGGACAAGCTGCAGTCGGTGATGCGTTCGCATGGCTTCGCAGATTGCTCGGTCTCGATTCTTTTGACTCGATCGCAGTCTCTGCAAAACAATTGCCTCCTGGAGCACTCGGTGTGCAATGCTTGGATTGGATGAACGGTTGCCGCACGCCGCTGATGGACGGTGCGCTTCGTGGAGCATTCGCCGGACTCGGACTTGAACATGGTCCACAGCATTTGTATTTGGCACTTATGGAAGCCTCTGCGTTCGGGCTCCGTTGGATTGTCGAGTTGCTTCGCGATGGCGGAGTCGCAATCGATCGACTGATTGCGACCGGAGGGTTACCACATCACAATCGAGCCATCGTCGAGGTGTATGCCGACGTGCTCGGTCTCGACATTGAAATCCATCCCTCGACCCAAGGACCGGCCATCGGTGCTGCGGTTTTGGGTATGATCGCTGCCGGGCCAGCAGCGAGCGGATTTCAATCCGTGATCGACGCCGCTACCGCGATGGCTAGCGTAAGTGAAAGCAAGCAAGACATCGTTCGACCACGTCCAGATCGTACTGAACTCTATAATTCCCTTTATAAAAACTACCGCCGCCTAGCCGAGCACACCGCCAACCCATCCGCATCATCATGACCACCAATCAATGCACACCAACCATTACCCTCGTTGCATCCGGCGATCTTCGCGATTCAGCCAACTGTGTCTGCTGGGCTGCGCAGCAACAAATGGAACAACAACTTACCGCTGCCATCGCCAGCTTCGGTCACCAAGTAAAGCGAGGGCACGCTTACGATTCATCACGCGGCCACGGATTCATCTCGTCGCAACGACAAGGCATCGAGGTCTTCAAAACGATCGACCCCATTGCGCCCTTAATCGTTGCCGAAGCAGTATGGCAATACTCGCATCATGTGCTTGCAGGACTGATGACGCACCAAGGCCCAATTCTCACCGTCGCCAATTGGTCGGGGCAATGGCCCGGTTTAGTAGGACTGCTCAATCTCAACGGTTCCTTGACCAAAGCAGGTGTGAAGTACAGTTCGCTGTGGAGCGAATCATTCACCGATAAAGCATTTACCAGCAAGCTCAAAACTTGGCTCGAAACCGGGTTGGTGACCCATGATACTTCACACGCCAAGCCGCTAGATCCAAGTCGCTGCGATCCGCAAGCACAAGCCGTCGGCAAACAAATTGCTGCTACGTTAATACGCGACAAAGCCATCTTAGGCGTCTTCGATGAAGGCTGCATGGGGATGTTCAATGCCATCATCCCTGATTCGTTGCTCAATCCGCTCGGCGTGTTCAAAGAACGCCTAAGCCAATCGGCCCTCTATTACGAATCCCGACAAGTCAGCGACGCAGAAGCACAAGGCATACGCACTTGGTTAGACCAGCACGGAATGGTCTTTCATACCGGTCCCAACCATGCTACGGACTTGACCGATGCGCAGATCCTCGATCAGTGCCGAATGTACATCGCCGCAGTTCGTATCGCTGACGACTTTGGTTGCGACGCGATCGGGATTCAGTACCAACAGGGCTTAAAGGATTTGTTACCGGCTAGCGATCTCGTCGAGGGGATGCTCAACGATTCCGTTCGTCCGCCTGTCAAGTCTCGCGACGGCTCGCGAGAGCTTTTTCCCAATCGACCGCTGACGCATTTCAACGAGGTCGACGAATGCGCTGGCTTAGACGGTCTGCTAACCGATCGCATCCATCGGGCACTTGGACAACCGGTCGAGAACACCTTGCACGATTTGCGTTGGTCGGATCGAGACGCATCGGGCACAGTGGACGACGAAGTCTGGGTCTTGGAGATCAGCGGCGCGGTCCCTGCATCCCATTTTGCAAACGGTTGGGCCGATGCCGAAGGGTTTCGCCAGCCAGCCATGTACTTTCCATCTGGCGGTAGCACCATTCGCGGCATTTCCAAACCTGGCGAAGTAGTTTGGTCGCGAATTTTTATCGCCGATGGGCGATTGAAAATGGACCTCGGGCGGGCTTCAGTCATCGCATTGCCAAGGACAGAAACCGAACGACGTTGGAACGCAACGACACCGCAGTGGCCGATCATGCATGCCGTACTCCATGGCGTGACACGCGACCAAATGATGGCCCGGCATCAAGCCAATCACATCCAAGTTGCCTATGCAAACAGTGCTGCCGAAGCCAATATCGCGATGCAAGCTAAAGCGATCGCTGCAGCCGAGCTCGGCATGGAAGTCGCGATTGCCATGTCCTAACACGATGTCATTGTAGAAAGTCACTATTTTGTACACGCCGTTTTTAGGAAAATCCTACCCGTTCATCAATTGTGACAATTGAATCTGCGATGAAACGAGGCGTTGAGCGTGATCATTCGGCTCGATACCTTGTGTGGTGATGAGCGTTAGAAATAGAGTGTTAGAAGTTTTCGTTTGCCGACGAAACACACGTACCTTTCGTTCCAGTTCAGCCGCGTATGGCTTGTCGATCTTAAACGGATGCATCGAAAACTTCATCTCGCAAATGTTTGTGCAATGGTCCGCACGGTCAATGAGCATATCGATTTGGGCTCCTTCGTCGTCTGGCGTTATTGCCCGGTAGAGCCAAGAGGATTCTTGTGTCTGAACGTTTGCAATCCCCAATGCGGCCTTGATTTGTGAAAAGTGTTTTAAGCAAAGTGTTTCGAATGCGTAACCGCACCAAGTGGCGTAGTTTCGACTGGCTGACTTTCGAAGCCAAATGTCAGTGCCAGAGGTTCGATTTGTTTCTATCCAGTTTAGAAAAAAGAGTGAATACTCATCAACCAGTCGGAATAGGGCTTCCTTGACTTTGTTGTCACGCGGCGGTGTCTCGACAACGAATCCCGACTGAATGAGTTCCTGAAGGACGAAGGTCGATGCTCCACCGCTTTTGAGTGACGCCGCCTTAAGCAATTCACTTCTCGTCATGCTTTTGCCACTTTTCGCCAGGGCTCGTACCGTTGCCTCGTGATGGGTTGCGTTCTCAAATAGTGCGGCATATAGCTGCTCAAACTCGTCGACCAGAAGACCATCTTTGTCGAAACATAGTCGATCGATGTTCTGCGATGCGGAATACCCTGGCTGAATTTGATTGAGGTAGTGTGGAATCCCACCTATGGCCATGTACAGTTGCGCGATTTGAAAGTCGTCCAATCGGACGTTTCGACGTTCGAGGTACTTTCGAGTATCGCCAAGCGAAAAGGGCTCAAGTCGAATCCTTACTGTCGTACGGTTGTGTAAGCCACCTTTCGAACCGATTACCTTTCGAATCATCCACGAGGCGGCAGATCCACAGATTACAACGAGCAAATCGTTTCGTTGGCTGGCAAAGGTGTTCCAGAAGAGTTCGAACGCCGCGAGAAAACCGGATCGTCGAGTCTCAAGCCATGGAAACTCGTCGAAGAACAGGACTCGCTTTTGCCCCCGCGCCGCAGTTGATTCTTCAATCAAAACCCGTAAGTTTTCGAAGGCCTCCAACCAGGATGACGGAATCGAGAAATGTGCGGAGGGAAAGTAGCGTCGCAGCGAGTTCGCAAAGTTCGCCAGTTGTCGTTTCATCGATTCTTTGTGTAGACCGGTTAGCTCTAACGCAAGAAAATCGCGAAATAACTCACGAACCAGGAATGTCTTGCCGACACGACGTCTTCCATAAAGAGCAACCAGTTCTGGGTCGCTCGATTTGTATGCGTCCATAAGTAGTCGTTGTTCCGATTCGCGACCGACGATCTTGGATGCATTCATGATTTATATTTAGCCAAATGTCGCTTTCGAAAACCACTTTTGGCTAAATATAACTCGTACAGACCGCCAAATCTAGTCTCGCAGCAACACATTTGGCTACTTATGATCATTCGGTAACGAGTCCGGAAATTTATCCTGTGCACCCTGTCTATCGATGTTACGTTGTACTTTAAATTATTAGCGTGCAACTAGTGTTCATCAGCGGTTTCCCGATTTCTCGGTGTACACGCTGCGTTTCGTTCCGATCAGGAAAGCCAAATGTTTATGAAACTAATCTCCGTTCTTTCCGCATTCCTTGCGATTCTATGCAGTCAATCGTTTGGAGCTTCCCCCAAAAGCCCACTTCCCAACATTGTGGTCATGCTCGTCGATGATATGGGCGTGATGGACACTTCTGTCCCATTTCTAACCGATGAAGTGGGCAAACCCAAGCGATTTCCCTTGAACGACTACTATCGTACTCCAAACATGGAGCGACTTGCTTTGCGCGGCGTCCGTTTCAATAACTTCTGCGCAATGAGCGTCTGTTCGCCCACGCGGATTTCGATCATGACTGGCAAAAACGCAGCTCGACATCGCACCACGAATTGGATCAATCCCGATAAAGACAACGCAGGACCAAACGGCTCGCCGGACTGGAACTGGAGCGGATTGAAAAAGGGTGATGTCACGCTTGCAAGGTTGATGCAGGCCAACGGTTATCGCACTATTCACGTTGGCAAGGGACACTTTGGCCCGAGAAATTCAGAGGGTGCTGATCCGAAAAACCTTGGTTTCGATATCAATGTTGGAGGAGCTTCCATCGGAGCACCAGCGAGCTACCTCGGTATGCAGAACTACGGGAACGCAGTTGGCGAAGTGAAGAAACAGGCGCCTGCGGCAGTGTTTGGTTTAGAAAAGTATCATGCTACCGAAACATTTCTCACCGAGGCGCTCACCATGGAAGCAAAGACGCACGTTGCGGATGCGGTCAAAGCGGATAAGCCATTCTTTCTCTATTTTCCTCAGTACGCGGTGCATGCTCCCTTCAACTCCGATCCTCGCTTCGCTGCAAACTACAAGGACTCTGGCAAATCACCACAATCGCAAGCATTTGCGACGCTGATCGAGGGGATGGACAAGTCGCTCGGCGAACTTCTCGACCATCTAGATCAACTTGGCGTCGCTGAGAATACGCTAGTCATCTTCCTCGGAGACAATGGCTCTGACGCACCGCTTGGTCATGAACATGCCGTCGCATGCGCTGCCCCGCTTCGAGGCAAGAAAGGTTCTCACTATGAAGGTGGGACACGGGTTCCCTTTATCGCCGCTTGGGCAAAACCAAATAACGGAAACACGCACCAAATGAAACTTCCTATCGCCGTGAACGCTATTCAGAGCCAACAGGCAGCCGTGTACGACCTATTCCCTACAATCCTCGGCCTGTCCGGTATCGATGTCCCCTCCAAGCATATCGTCGACGGAAAGAAACTCGATACGCTTCTCACCGCCAAGCCAGATAGCGCTCGAGACGAGACCTTTCTAATGCACTACCCGCACTCTCCGCATCGGACCGACTACTTTACAGTTTACCGCGAGGGTGAATGGAAAGTCATCTATCACTATTTTCCAAGCGACATATCCGAACAATCGCATTACCAGCTTTTTCATCTTAAAGCCGATCCTTTTGAAAAAACCAACCTCGCCATCTCGAATCCCAAAGAACTTGGCCACATGATGCTCAATCTAGTAGCCGCACTGGAGAATCAACAAGCTGTCTATCCAATTGACAACGATCGCAAACCGATGTTACCCAAGCTGCCGTAGAGTCAACCCATCTTGTGTACGGCACCCTTTAGTAAAGCTAGACTGATGCGGGCATGATTTGCGACTTGCTTTTGCAGGTAGACTCGTATCAATCGAATTAGGAATGTCCCTACAACAAAAACTCAACGAGCCTAAACAATGACTAAAATTCTTCGACGGCAATTGATCAAGACCAGTGCGCTGGCCGCGATGATCCCTACGGTCCCTTTCATGTCGTTTGCGTCGTTCTCAACCACCACGACCGACGAAGTCGATCCTTGCTGCACTGCTTAAGATCAAGTACCAAGGCCTCGTTGGGTTTGAATATGAGAAGGATGGCAAGGACCCAATCCCCGGACTCGCTGAATTGGTCGGATACAACAAAGGCTTGCTCGCCGGAATGAAATAGCGTATTCCGGTTCCGCCCGCCTAAGAGAAAACGCTCATGGCGGGCAATAGGCTGCAAACCTGTTGATCCATCCGTATTTCCAAAGGCCCCCAACGCCCCAAAACTTCGCAATTTGCCATAGTTTTCCAATTTACGCCAACTGCACTCCGAACCAGTTTTTTGCAATCTATTACTTACCGTAGCCAATCGATTCAACCGATGAATAATTTGCGTGGTCGACAAAGGGTCTAGAGGATTCAACGTCTCGCATCATGACCTCGATGCACAATGTACATTTAACCCGCGGATGCAAAAAAACCGATGAGCCGTCGATTTTTGGTATGCATTATTCTCTCGACTCTTTTCGCTGGGATACGCAGTCATCTTCGTGCTCAGGATGTGTATGAATCGCAACTAAGAATCAGCCATTTTCGCAGGGTGGCTGCTGGGCGGTTGTTGTTTTGCTGGGTGGCTTGAGCGTGATGTGCAGTTGCGGGTTTCAGGGATTTCGGCTCAGCTCTTTTGCAGCGTCGTACAGGGACGTGGC
>CAMDKL010000125.1 GCA_945900945.1 Pirellula staleyi DSM 6068 | reverse complement strand
GGAGTGAACTATGTTTTCAAAGCTTCTTTTGACAAAGCGAATCGGACGAGTGCCGGTAGTTTTCGAGGGCATGGCATTGACCATGGTTTGAATGTTTTAGAAAAAGTCCGGCAGACGATCGGTTGTCCAGTTACGACCGATGTGCATTTGCCCGAACAAGCGAACGCGGTTTCCCAGGTCTGTGATTTGTTGCAAATACCTGCGTTTTTGGCTCGTCAGACCGATTTGCTGGTCGCTTGCGCAGCAACGGGAAAACCGTTGAACGTTAAGAAGGGTCAGTTCATGGCGCCTGGCGACATGAAGTACGTTGTCGAGAAAGTAAAGTCGAGCGGTAGTGGCGGCGTGATGCTTTGCGAACGCGGAACGTTTTTCGGGTATGGACGACTGGTCAACGACATGAGTTCATTGCCGTTAATGCGATCAATGGGAGTTCCCGTGGTTTTCGACGCAACGCACTCGGTGCAGCAACCGGGAGGATTAGGGGGAGCTACGGGCGGCAACAGAGCCATGGTGGAGCCTCTCGCCAGAGCGGCCGCAGCGGTTGGTATTGATGGCGTTTTCTTTGAGACGCATCCGCGTCCAGAGGAAAGTCCCAGTGACGGACCGAATATGGTCCCATTGGATCAATTCGAAAAAGTTTTGGAACGAGTGCATGCGATTTGGCGAACCGTCGCTGCCTGGAATACGTAATTGCTATACATTCTCAAGCCGGAGCTTGGGAAGGTGAGAAGCCGATCGGTGGAGTTCTTCCAGAAGTAAAGAATAAAACATGCGATCATGGGTTCTACTGGCATTGCTGGTTTGCTTGCTAGGTTGTGAGGATGAAAACAACAAGCGGATGCAGAAGATCCAAGCCAGGCAAACGCAGGGCAAAGAGCGTCGCGATTCGATTCCGGAAGCGTTCCGTTATTTACCTCAATTGATTCGAATGGACCGTACCGCTGCCCTGCGAGAGATTCGATACCAGCTCAATACTTGGTCGAAAAGTGTCGTTGAGCAAGAGGCCTGGAAGTCGGCCAGTTTGCTGGAGTCGATATCGGGGCCGCTCCGAACGATCGATTTTTCAAAGCGGATGACCAAGCTCGAGTTTGGCGAACCCGAATGCGAATTCTTGATGCAGTGCCAGATGATGAAGGAGGTCAGCAAATGGGTGATAGAGCGTCCCTACCGCGATCCGCTTTTCAATCCGTGGCTGAAGCAGCAGAAAAGCGTTTTGGCTGCGGACGATTGGAATCAGCTGGAGTCTACTTTGAAGTTGTTTGATTGGACGATTTGCAATGTCGGCATCCATGGGCAAGCCAAGGATGCTTTGCGATTGGTCGTTAACTCCGAATTGCCTATCAATGACAATTCACCCAACTATCGGCAGCTACCTTGGCAAACGATGATGTTTGCTCGCGGCGATACCTGGGAAAGAGCTAGGGTATTTACGCAACTAGCGTTCATTCAGGGGATAGACTGCGTTGTTTTGGCATTGCCGAGTTTAACGGGCGCGACTGAAAATGCCTCGTTGCGATTGTGGTGTGTCGCAGTTCCGATCGGGGGTGAGCTATTCCTATTCGAACCACAGTGGGGGCTGCCAATACCAAGCCAATCGGGGGACGGAATTGCCACACTTCGAGAAGTCAAGGAGAATCCTGCAGTACTGCGTCGGGCGAGATTGCCGGGTCGTTTTGATGAATACCCAGTTGTGCAAGCGGATTTAAAAAGTCTCGTTGGGCTCATGGATATTGAGCCCTTTGCAGTAGGTCGAACGATGCACACGATGGAGCGATCCATTGCCGGTGAAAATCGGGTTCGTCTCAGCATGGATGTGGACTCCTTCGAAGAGAGGCTTACGAAAATCGATCCTGCCGTTTCGGTAAGGTTATGGAATGTTCCATGGCTTGCTCACGTTTACAACCAGTCTTTGCGAGAGCGGCTCAATGAGAAGTCGCCATTCTCGTTGGCTTATGTGGAAGCGTTTGGAACATTTATTATGGACACCCCTATTAGCCGAGCAAGAAATTTGCACTTCAAAGGCCAGTTTGAGAATACAGTCGATGCGTCGGGTGCATTGCGTGCGTATATGGATGTCCGTGTCGATGAGCAAACTTTAAAGGATCTGCCATACGATCGCGAAATTCAAGCAAGTCTGGGGGTTATTAAACAGCCGACCGAACCGCTTGATAATTTTCAATTCCGGGTAGCTCAAGCACAGCAGTTCTATCGACGTTCTAAATTCGACGTTGCAATGTTCCTGGCAATGTTGAACAACGATTTGGGTAAGCTAAACACTGCAAATGACTGGTTGATGAAGCGATTGTTGGAGATTCCTGGCACGGAAAATTGGCATGCACACGCCCATTACCTATTGGGTCGCAATTTCGAGGAGCAAGGAAATACGGCTGCTGCCATTAAGGAATATGAATTCGAAAATTCGCCACAGGCAGCTGGTAATAGGATACGCATTCGGAAGATTCAGGCCGCAGCAGCCACTTCGGAAGTCAAACAATAGTCGCTTCGACGTAGTCTTTAAGCTCGTCGGCTGTAATCGACAGCAATTCGCTGCGATTGGTCTGCTTGTTCTTGACTACGTGCAAATAGGTTCCAACGTAAGGCTCCGTAACGCGAGCCTTCGCGTCTAGCGGGGCAACGATTAGAAGTTGCAAGCCGAAGCGTGCAAAAAGATCGAGTGCATATTCGGCGTGCGCATCGTCGCTTCTCGAAAACATCTCATCTACCATCACGAATTGGAATCGATCGCTTAAGGCCGCGTCGGGATCCAGATCATACTGATAAGCGATAGCCGCCACCAGGACCAAGAACGCCAACTTGCCCTTTTCGCCGCCGGATTGACCTGTTCCGCCATCGTAATAACTGCGAGGCTCTCCCGTATCTTTGACGATCTCTCGAGCAGCGAAGTTAAACCAATTGCGGACATCGACCACCTTCTCGCGCCATCGAGTATTTCCATCATCTCGTAACTTAGCAACGAATTTTTCGATGCGAACGAACGTGGCTTCATTGGCTTCGGGTGTGCCATCCAAAATTCCGGTCAAACAGGTAGCCAAGTCACGTCGAAAATCTTGAATCTCCCGATCTTGGACATCGGTCGGCTCCAATCGCATGAATGTCCCCGTTTTCCACTCCAGCAATAGTAAGGCTGTGTTGAGTTGCTCGATCTTTTCGCGAATTTCCGCCCGTTCATCTTCCAAGCCGCCGTGCAACAGTCCGATCTCGTTAAGCACATTCTCATTGAGACGTCGTTTGAACCGCTCCTCGTGTTTAGGCAAGTCGTCGATAGAAATACGTTCGAAGAGAGCAACAAAGCTGGAATGCGAACTGACATCGGCGTCCAGATCGATTTGCTCATCAGGAAATTTTTTCAAAAACTTCGTCATGCCGCTCGTCATGTCTTTTGCAACTGGGATAAGGCGTTCTTGGAGTCGATCGACTTGTTCGCGTTGCAGTCGTTCTGTCTCGCTTGGCAGCGTTCCCATGTTCTGTATTGACAAAGGTTCCTTGAGGGCATCGTGAAGCGAGTCGAAATGTTCGGTCGCTAGTGCCAACGCGCCGTCTGTTAGTGCCCGCCGAAGAGTAGTTCGAGCACTTTCTAACAGCCGATTGCCGTCGCTGAACTCTCGCTCTCTCATGGTGCGTTGCGCAATCGATAGGTCGCGATCTTGCTGATGGCCGGTTGCCTCGGATCGACGATCCGCGCACTGGGCTTTGAGTTCGCGAATGCGATCGTCGGTTTCTTCGATGCGCTGGCGTTCGAGTTTCCATTGCGATGCATCGTAATCGTGCCGAGAATTGTCGATTGCATCGAAATCCTCGGTCTTGAGCACTTGGTCTAAGGACTCAATGGCTCCGGTGATGCGATCGGCTTCGGCGTTGAGTTTTTGAGATCGCGTTTGCAACTGCTGAAGATCTTCGTTTACTCGTCGGATTGCATCGGCCAAGTTCAATCGTTTTTGCCGATTGTCCCAACCCAAGACGAAATGTCGGCGGTCGTCGGGCATCTGCCGATCGTTTTTTTCATGTCGTGCATTGCCCGATTTAATATGGCGGTTCTTGGTCATGGCAGCCGAATCCAGCTTTTGAAACTCCTCCATCGTTTCGCAAGCCACGTAGTCAAAACGCTGATGAATCTCGGACCGAACCCATGACGATAACGGGTGTTCCGGGAACTCCAACTTTTGGAACAAGGTTGCGTGACCTTTGCGAGGTTGCGATATCGATGCTGATGGACCCGTCTTGGCTGTGGCACCCACGTGCAAATAGACCAGTCTTTGACCTTGTCCGCGTCCGTCGATTAGGCGAGTGCGATTGACGTAAGTTGCGATGCGAGCGTAGTAGTCGGACGACACCAACAAACTGCGAGCAAACGAATGGAGCACTTGTTCGACCGACGACTCCCATTCTCGCTCCTCGGGAATGATTGCGATGAGTTCGGCAGCAAAGGGGAGATCGCTCGGTGCCAATTTCAAGTCGCGACAAATCGCATCGCGAACGGCGATAAATGATTCGGGCAAGTTGCCTTTGCGTTTTTCTAAGGCCTCCGCCTCCGCTCGGTCCTCTATCAACTGACGGGTCAGTGAACCCATTTCAAATTGCAGGGTACTATCCAGCAAACGCATTTGTTGTCGCTCGTCGAGCAATTTCAGACGTCTCGCATGGCTTTCCGTGCGGACTTTGGCAAACTGGTCTGGCGAATTCAATTGAACAGAGATACCTGCCGAAACCAACTGCGATTCGAACCTTGCTCGGAACATCGCTTTGATTTTGGCGATCGCCTCCGCTTGTTCGATGAGACCAGGCAACTGTCGTAAGCGGTCTCCACCGGCGTTTTCGATTTCCATTTCCAGCCTGGCTATATCGTTACGAAGCCGATCTAGTCGTTTCTCCAATCGCAAGATGTCTTCGTTGCCATTTTGGATCTGCTGTTGCCAGTGACTGCACTTGGGCTCCAATAGTTGCACGGCGCGGTGAGCAAAAAAGGGACGGATGGAACTCAGACGCAGTTTGGCAAGTTGGAGTTCATCGAGTCGCAATTGGTAGCGCTGGCCCGCTTCGACAATCGGGCGCAGCAACTCATCTTGCTGTCGGACTCGTAGCAGCATGCGGTGTGCCTCGCTCAGTTCAGCAAAGTGGGTAAGCAATCGGCCGACCCGTTCGTTCCATGGCTTGCGTTCAAGCATATGCTGGCGGATAAATTCGTCGAGACGTTGGACGTCCTTGACGGCAACCGTTTGGTTAAAGATATCCATAGCTTTGGGGCGGAAGCCTGTCTTGCGTTGCAGCCACTGAAAATACTCTTTGTAACTGCTGGTGGTTTTGAAGCCTCGATCTTTGAGTGTGCGAGCGATCGAGCTGCCTGTTCCGAGTTCGCCAAGATCGCGAACGATTCCGCGTTCTGATTCGCTATACGCATAAACTTTTTCTACAGCATTATCGTTATTAAGATACAGGACTTGGCAAACACTGAAGACGGTATCCGCGGCCGCGTTGGTAAAACTTGCGAGCAAGGCGGTATAGTGTCCATTGCCATTTCGCAAGTACTGAATTTGGGGACGACCGCCTTCGCCAACCGTTCGATCGTAGGCACCGCGAATGTAGGTTTTTTCATCGCGCTCATTTTTGGTTGCTCCTGCTGCTACGTTGTAGTTTCGAGATTGTGGTCGAACGAGGAGCGTCAAAAGCGCATCGACCAAAGTCGATTTTCCCGAGCCATTTTCGCCAACGAGCAGCGTGGTTTGACCTCGGGGTTGTACCGAGTACACGGAACCATCAAAAGTCCCCCAATTGTAGACCTCAAGCTTGGCCAACCGATACCCTGGTAGTGGTGGACGGTCTGAGTTTGCTGGTGTGATTGTCATGTTTCTTCCGCTGGACCATCGTCCATTTTCTTGCCGACAACGGAGACCATCGATAGCCGCAATCGTTCCAAATCGGAGAGAGGCAATCGGGCCTTGATGATCCGGCGAATTTCCCAAGAGGGCGGGTCCTTTTCGAATTGGCGGACGAATTTGAGCTCTTCCATTTTTCGCAGTGCGGCAGTCAATGACCGGTTGAGACGAACCGAATCGGTTTGGTCCGGAAAGAACGCTTCCCAGAGTGCTAACAAATCGCTTTGGGTAATGACACAGCGTTCGTTTTGGACATCCTCCTCTTCGTATTGTCGCAATTCATCTCGCAGTAGAACGCAAAGAAGCGTTGCTTCGTAGCCAAGTGGTGTTCGACGAAAAAGCCGAGGTACAGGCGGAAAGTCGGGTGGTATTTCATCTTCGTCGAGTTGACGCAAATAGGCCATTGCATCGGGTTCATCGACTACGAGCAGCAGTCCCAGTTTCCCAAAGTACTCGGTGATCGGAGATGTGTTTTCCAGTAGTTGCTCCCATAATTCGAGGTTGTCGTCATGATAGACCACACCTTGTAATAGCCGCACGGCGACCGGACCCCAATCCGCGGGTGGTGGTATGACGTCGTTTTTTGGAGAAAAATTGTCCACAATGGTGTTTAACCGGCGCAGCCGCTGGAAGTCCTAAAGATAGTGAGTGAATGGTGTTTATCCTGCGCAGCCGCTGCGCGGGTTAAACCTAGTCGCAAAAAAGTGGATGTCATCTTGGCTTCGTTGCCATCTCGCGACTGGATGCTTTGGGATAAAACACGATACGAGGAATCGACACTTGCAGCACCGACGAGCGGCCGCGAGGTTGCAGAATGTTGATTCGATCGGTGTGGGTTGGATCGATGTGGTGCGAGTCATCATGCGCGATTTGCAAATAGCCGAGCAACTCGACAACGCCACCTGCCAACGGCCAACGATTGAGCAGGTTCGCCAGCGTTTCATTTTGGCCTAATAAGGTCGCTTCGCGAATGTGTTCTCGCAGCATGCGCAGATCCAGCCGCTTCAATCGGGCAAAGGCGAATGCCATGGCTTGCGCATGTCGCGGATCGATCACTTGCTGAGTCAATTGCAATTGATCAAAGTCCTGTGGCGGAACCCAGAATGTTCTTGCCATCGGGCAACCAATCTCAGCTTCGGAATCGACTGACAGTTGAATCGATTGGCTTTCGGCTGTACCTCGTAGTCGGATCGCATGCTGTCGGATATCTCGCAGCACATTGGCCAAACGGACTCTGTGTGCAGCAGCTCTTGCATCCAACAGTCGGCGCAAGGTGCCCGAAAGCCTAGCCGTTGTCCGCATCACCTTTTCCGCTTCCGCAAGTAGCGATGGCACCATGCGTCGAACGCGAGAGAGCGATTCATGCTGGTCCGCCAAAGCCGCGAGCTGTTGGATTTCTTCGATGTTCTTTCGAAGGATGGCTTGTTGGTTTGGCGAGAACAGGAAAGCTACGAATGCAAAGAAGCTGATCCCCTCGTCTTGTTGTTTTAGTAAGTCTTCCGAATCCAGTGCATGGCCAAGGATTCGACCTCGGGAATCGTTTCCGGACGCCTGTCGTAGTTGAACTTCACGGGCGATCAACTGAAAGCGTTCTTCGACAGCGCGAAAATCGGACTGGAGAGCTCGCAATAAATCGACCGCTGTTTGGAATCGTTCGCGGATCTGGGCAGGACGGTAAACGTGGACTGATTTTCCTGATTCGATGGCCTGGATCTCCGTGTCGATCAAGATGCGCTGCTCGCGTAGGTATTCGAGGCGACGATCGGGATTCGCCGATGCACCACGAACAATGTCTTCGAGTGTATCGATGACCAGGCGCAGGCGACTTTCTGTTCCGACCAAATTGGAACTGCGGGTAACCGCAGCGTCGACAAATTGGATCGCTTCTTCGGCATAGCGAGTCAGTTGAAACTGGGGTTCGATCGAGGCCGATTCGAGAAATCGCTGCAACCAGCCCGCGTCCGACCATTGGGTCAAATAGCGTTCTGGCGGTCCCACGAGTAGGCTCGGCTCGGTTTCGTGGATTTCCTCTTGGTAGCCCGAAAGTCGAATCCGCAGTTCGCCCTGGTCAATCGAAATCAGCTCACCCGATTTGAAAACACGCTGGAGAAAATCCAGGATCAAAGGCGCATTATCGGAACGAAGCAGCCTCGCGGTCGGGGACGCGTCAAAAAAGGTACGGATGCTATCGCGTCTCAGGGACGAAACGAATCGACTAGTTGGCATGGGAATACTAAGGTAGTTGAGATTGCTCAAAGTTAAATATTTTCTGGACACGTTTAGTCACAGAATCACGAAATTCTGTAGTTGCGGGTGCTTCGGCATGCGGTTTTTTTGGCAATTTTCAGAATCAAAACCCCCAAACTAGCGATCAAAGGCGCTCACTTTAAACCTATCTCGCCAGCTTCGGGCTGCGTTTTAAGCGATTTCGCCAGCGAATTCAGTCCCGGGGCTAGCGCCCACCGGTTCACGGAATCGCAAAGTGAGTGGCATTGGGCTCGTGCCCGGCGGCTAGTTCATGAACCCGCGATTCGAGGCTTCTCGCGTGACAATTCCCTGGATTTCAAGTAAACTTCGCTTGCAGAAACCACCTTTACTCATTTGGCGAACTAATGGCACAACCCGATACGGCAACGACCACCACTGTCCTTTCTCAGCAAACGCTTGCCGATAGCGTCGAATGTGCCAAGCTTGCGGCTAGAGCTGCAGCTGAAAACAAAGGGCAGGACATACTTGTTTTGGATTTGTCCAAGCAGACGAGCATTTTTGATTGCTTCGTGATTGCGACAGGAACGAGCCGTCGGCAGCTGCAGGCCATCGCCGAGGAAATCCATCGCGTATTCAAGGCTCGTGGTGAAACACGGCTGAGCATGGCGGGCTACGACGAGAGCCGATGGATCGCGATAGACTACGGCAGTGTGGTGATTCACTTGTTCGATGAAGAGTGCCGCAAGTTCTATGATCTTGAAGGTCTTTGGGCCGATAGCACGCGAATCGATTTGACCGAAGCGTTGCGAGATACCAACGCGAGAGTCAGTATCTAGGGATTTGATATTACGGCGAACGGTTCAACACGGGGCACGAATCAAATGGCGATATCGATTGAATACCTTTTGTGGCTGATACCCATTCTTGCAGCGGTTTCATTGGTGATGGCCGCAACGCGCCATGAGCGCACGGACAGGATCCTCAATCAAGCCTGGCGCACCGCCGTCTGGACGCTCAGCTTCTTAGGTGCGATCGCGGCGATGCTCTGGTTCGCAATGTTTTGGATTGGTTAGTGAAAAGATACGGATGAGTCGTAACCCAACCAACGCACTTGTATCGCCGAACGTCGTGCCGAAGACAACTTCGCCGATGTGTTAAGCCGATTACGTGTTGTTCGTCGGATTAACCCCACTGGCAGTCGTCGAAGCCAAACGAGAAAAGAAAGACGTACCCGCCTCGATCGAGCAATCCAAACGTTACAGTCGGGGATAAAGAGTCGGCAGTGACGAGATCATGCCGGGCGGTCCGTGGGAAACCTATAAGATTCCATTCCCATTCGACACCAACGGTCTTTCCTGCCGACGCTGTGTGGGCTCGTAAAAATCAAGTCGCAAAGCAATGTCACAAACCGAGCCGTAAAGGACATCGCTCAGCGTAGGTTCATCGGCTCCTGCGAAGGGTGCCGACAACAACCCAGCCAGCCAAGGCAACGAAAACAAAGTCATAGCCATTGCGCTTCGAATAAAGCGAGACGATTCGAGCAACATCGGTTTTGAAATGGAAAGCATATTCTTCTACTTTGAGTTTACGGCGAGTTGCTTTGTGCCTGAATGACGAGCGGTACTAGGGTTTCGGATAGGGTTGGCCAGCGGCCATTCTGCATCGCGGTGGCGCGAATAGTGACTGAGCGTTTGCCAACCAACGTGAGATCTTTACCGATGCGAAGCGTCAGAGTGGTTGTCGTTTCTTGTGCAGATACATTCACTGGATCGGCGAAGGCTAAGTGGGGATAGTCCTGATCCGGAACCAGTTCCACGCGAACTGGTTCGAGAAGTTTCACGCTTCGCGATACTTTTAGCGGAATCTCAATGGTATCAGCAAGCGTTACAATTCGCCCGCTCGGCTCATGCGAAAGTTTTAGCAAGGCTCCTTCTAAACTCATCACAATGAAACCATCCATAATGCCGGTGACATGGCGAATATTTCCTTTGGGATCAGCCACTTGAGCTACGCCGATGACGTTGATTCTGGCGGTTAGGCTGGTTTCCAACCATTCGGGCATAAACACCGGATACTGAACGCGTTCCACACCGGCAGGCACGACTAGTTCGGAGCCGCGAATACCGCGCCGTTGTCGCTGTTGAGCCGAGGCCATTTGCAATTGAATCGGCCCCTCATAGCCTTCGAGGCGCTCGATGAGCACATCGGCGGGATACGTAGTCCCGCGATTTACGATCCTTCCGCCATCCTGAACGGCTGATTTCACTTTGCACCGCGTCTTGAGCGTCGTTGAGATCAGCACCGGTCCGAATCGACGCTCGATCGTTCTACCATCGACCGTCGCTGTTGCAACGATCGTTGTCAGTTGGGAGCCCGCGGGTGCATCCGCCGCTGCCGCAATGGTTAGTTTCACTTCTCCCGATCCCGACTTTTTGGCTGCACGCTTCACCCCTTGTGTCGGAACGGGGGGAGCAGGTTTCGCGGGAACTTCAGGCATGCTCGTTCCATCGGGCAAGTTCTCGATTTTCAACGAGATGAGTTCGTCCCAAGTACCTCGCCGCGCGGTCTTCACCACCAGATCCGCTTGGCCTCCGATAGAAATATCAAGTCTGTCCGGCGCTTGCAGCGTGAAATCGACAATAGACTCCAGATTCTCAATCAACAATCGATAAACGCTTGTGCGTGAGGGTTTCACTCCGGAATAATCGCTCACCTGTATTTCGTACTCGCCATCCTCAGGTACTTTGAAATCGATCGCAGCATCGACTGTGTTTGGCAAATCGTCGTTGCGAGCCAGTTCCTTGCCGGCTGCGGACAGCACGACAATCGATGGATCTACGGGCGAATCCAATCGAGCCGCTTCGACCTTGAGTCGTAGCGATTCACCTTTTTTCGCTGCGACGGTATAACGATCCAAATGCATTTGATTGACGGGATCTAGCCGATCCAATACGCCGCTGAGAGTTGTGGGGATCGCGAGTTGCCGTTGTGACAGCTCGTTCGACTCGGGTTCTAGGGAGTCGCTCACCTCACCGAGCAGAATCGTTGCTCGCGAGTGTCTGCCGTCGGTGCCGAAGGTGAAACTATATTCCTCGCCAGTTGCATTCGCTGGGACTGCGATGCTCTGCGTGATCGATTCCAACCGGAGCGCGCCTGTCGCTACTCCCCATCCAATTACTTCTACCGGCGTTGTCTTACCTCGTGCCAACACGCGCGGAAGCGTGGTTACCACGCGCGGACCCGGCTCAATTGTCAAGCGATAGACATATCCGCGATCGCCCGAGAAATCGATGTCGCGGACGTCGATCGAATAGGTTGATTCCGGGCTGGCGGAAAAAAGGACTATTGCCTCTCGACCGAGCGTATCGGCGGCGTCGGCAACTAGCGTCCCTTTTGCATCCCGCACCGTTAGCATTCCCGAAAACGGTTGTCCAAGGCGATCGTCGAGCCGACACATTACGAGTCCGGCGACAGTCGTCCTGAAGCGATAGGCATCGATTTCGGTGATTTTCGAAATACGACCTGATACAACAATGGGAAGATTCGGTAAATCGAGCGTTGCGACATGCTTGTCAGGCTCGATAAATTCGGCAAGATCGCTAACCAAGAACGTGCCGACATTGGAACCGCCATTTGCATTCGCCACTTGCCAGCGAATCGGGCCGGGAGGCATATCGGCGGGAATGGTGATCCGTGCGGGAACCTCGCGCGCTAGGGGTGGCTGCGCTATTCCCGCTTTGGGGCCGAACCAATAAGGAGGTGGTGTGAGAATCATTTCTCCGGCCGGGCCCGTGAGCTCGATTTTCACGCGCGGATCATGCACGAACACTTGCATGTCGGGTGTCCAATCATAGGCTCCGACTTGCACATCCGCGGTTGTGCCGGCGCGTCCGCCGGGTGGATACACATAACCGATTTGCGGTCGCACATTCTGGGCGGACACTTGGCCCAATACGGCAACGATCAGCAGCGAGGTAAGCATGAGCTTGCGTTTCCCTGGGGTATTCGTATGGTTCTACACCAAGCCCGGAATGACTTTCCCGCCATTCACGATCGGCACAGGTCGGCCGAGCGGAGTGTGGTAAGTCTTGGTTGTGTCGACGCCTAATTGATGGAATAGGGTGCAGATGATGTCTTCCACGCCATAGGGTTCCGTCGTGGGGAAAGCGCAATGCTTATCGGTGGCGCCAATCACTTGCCCCGCCTTGACGCCACCACCGGCCCAGAGCACGGTTTGTGTCATCGACCAATGGTCGCGACCGGCGCGATTGTTGATTTGCGGCGTGCGTCCCATTTCGCCCATCATAATCACGAGGGTCGAATCGAGGAGTCCGCGTTCATGCAGGTCGGTCACCAAGGCGCTGAATGCTCGATCTGCCGAAGGAATCAAATCCTCCTTTAAACTCGGGAATTGCGAAAAGTGGGTATCCCAGGAGCCGTTATCGATTCCCACAAATCGCGAACCTGCCTCCACTAATCGGCGCGCCAGCAGCGCGCATTGGCCCAATGAAGTGTAACCATAACGTTCGCGAACCTTTTCCGTCTCTTGCGCAATATCGAACGCTTTGCGTGCGTTGGGAGCAGTAATCATTTGATACGCTTTTTCGTAGTAGGTCGACATGACGGCGGGACGAGTGCGATCACCTGCACTTGGCGTTTTATCCATGATGCCAAGCAACCGGCGACGTCGCTCGAGTCGTTCCGGCGAAACGCCGGGCGCGAGTCGCAGATCGCGCACTTCAAAATCGGGCTGAACGGGATCGGTTTCCAACACGAAGGGAGCGTATTCAGGGCCGTAGAAACCGGGGCCACCGGATTCCATAGGATCGGGCAAATTCACGTAGACTGGGATATTACCGCGCGGACCAAGCTCTCGGGAAACAATCGATCCCAACGAGGGAAAAAGCAAATTGTTCGGCGCTCCCCCTGCTTGACCATCGGCGAACGCGGCTTTGTAGCCAGTCATGCAATAGTGATAGCCGGTGTTGTGTCCGTTGTCCTTATGGCTGTGCGAACGCAGCATCGTGAACTTATCGCAAATCTGGGCCGTCAGTGGGCAATGCTCGCCAACAAACGTGCCCGGAACATTGGTGGAAATCGGTTTATAAGGACCTCGAATCTCCACCGGGGCATCGGGCTTGAGGTCCCACATATCGATGGTGCTCGGACCTCCTTCAAGAAATAAGAAGATGACGCTTTTTGCTTTAGCAGGTTTGCCGGTTCCCGCGACAGTTTCCAACTCCAGCAATCGCGGCAGCGTAAGACCGCCGATGAGACCGACCGAACCGAGACGCAATGCCTGGCGACGTGTGATACGATCGCAATAGTTACGGACCATACAAAGCTCTCATGATCGAATGCCTCAATGATTGTATAAAAACTCTTTGCAATTCAGGAGCGTCCAAAGGATGTCTTCGGTTGTCTCGCGACGATCGTGAGTGTCGGTAAAAACATCGACCGCAGCACTTCGCTCCATGCCATTAGGGTAGCGGGCCAGCGCGGCGAGGAATAGTTCCTCAACGATCATTTCGGAAGTGTTCGGTTCAACCGCCAACCGCGCGGCCCGTCCTTCGGGGGCGCGAAGTTTTGCCATAATTTCGGGCGAATTCATGAGGTGCAACGCCTGGGCGATGCTTGGTTCGTTGCCTCGCTCGCACTCACAAACGGTCGCTCGGACAGGCCGGCCAAAAATTCGAAAAAAGTAGTGAGGTAACTTGTTATCCCAAATCTGAATGGCGCGATAACCTTCCGGCCATCCTTGAAAGGATTCATTCACACCCGTCACTTGACTAATCGCATCGATCAACACTTCGGCGGGCAAGGCCTTGTTCGCAGCATGGGAGAAGTTTTGCTCGTCGCTAGCGTTGCTCGTAGTTGTTGCGGCGCTCAACTGATACAACCGCGAGCTGAGCAAAGTCCGGGTAAAGGCTTTGAGATCGTACCGCAACAATCGCATGTGTTGAGCGAGTTCATCGAGCAACGGTTCATTCGTGGCGGGGTTGGTCGTTCGCAAGTCGTCGATTTGCTCGACCAATCCCCGCCCAAAATAGTGAGCCCAAAGTCGGTTTGCAATCATCTTCGCAAAGAATGGGTTGTCATCGGCGGTCATCCAATTGGCAAGATATATGCGACGATCGTCATAGGGCCCGAAATCAATTGCCTCGGCACCCAAGGGTTTGGCGGGAACCGACAACCCGCTGCGTGGATGCTTCAGATTCTGCGCCGCTACCGGCACCACCGCTTCGCCCCCATCGGCAAGTTTCTTGTGCGTGACACCGCTGAACAAACCGGCCATGGCGAAGTAGTCGTCCTGGCTCCAACGATCCGAAGGATGATGATGACACTGCGCGCACTCGATTCGCACGCCGAGGAAAACTTGGCTTACGCTCCGTGCCAGCAGTTCTGGCGTATCGAGGGCTTTGTAGTAGGCTGCAGGGCTCTCGGATTTCATGTTTCCTTTAGCGATCAGCAGTTCCCTGACCATTGCGTCGTAGGGACGATTTTCCGAAAATTGCCGGCTCAGCCACCGCGTCATCGCGACGGAACCGGCTGGAGTGATCTTGGTTTGATCCACTCGTAACAAATCGCTAAACCGCATCGTCCAATAATCGACATACTCTCCACGGCTGAACAAATGATCTATCAATTTTTCGCGTTTGTCAGCAGACACATCGGACAGGAACGCGCGGGCTTCTTTTGCGGTGGGAAGCGTGCCGATGACATCGAGAAATACGCGGCGCATGTAGGTGGCGTCGTCGCACAGGTCGCTGGGTTCTATGCCAAGCCGTTGCAGTTTATTCCAAGCCAAACGGTCTATGAAGTTGGACTCAGGCGGACGGTTGAAATGGATATCTGGTCGCGGGATCGTCAACCGACAAGCGGTGACATGCCCCAAATATCGGGCCAGGACAGCCGCTTCACCAGGAATATCGCTTGCCTGTACAAAGCCGCGACCATCGACGCTTGCGATGTTCGTGGCGTTCGATTCGTATTCCGCTTCGGTTGTTACGCAGCGTCGGTTGCCAGCTGTATCAATCGCCCAGACGCGTATCTGCTGCGTTTCGCGCGCTAGCAACACGGCTTCAAGTGGCTCCACTTCAATGCGAGAAACATCAGGCGCGTCATCGGTAATATAGGGCGCCCCCTCGGAAATCCAACGCCTCAATCGTTCGTAACGCAAACTATCGCTTTCGAGCCGCTGCCCACCCCCGTGTGGTTCGCTGGCAGTTCCCTTGCGCAAGAGCAAACTAAGATCGGGTGAGGCCAACGACACACGCCGCGAACGCCCTTGGCGAGTGAGAGATTCGTGATCGGCCTGCGGATCGAATCCGAACACGCTGAGCTTAAAACCGTTTTGTCCTTCAGCTTTACCATGACAACTGCCATTATTGCAGCCTGCTTTGGTAAGAACCGGAATGATCTCGCGCGAGAACGAAATCGCACGCGGATGATCGACACCGGTCACTTCGACGTTCACTCGGAGCAAGCTGCCCTCATGTTCCACAAGAATCGTCGCTTGCCCATCCTTGATGGGTCGAACCAAACCGAGTTCATCGACCGTTGCGACCTGCGAGTCTTCGCTGCGATAGCGAGCCGAACGCGTAACGTCGATCGCGCGGCCATCCTTGGTTGTGGCGTTGGCGAGTAGCTGCTGTGTTGTTTCAGGTTGGTCGAGTATCACCTTGAGTGGCGAAACTTCCAACGATCCCGCAAACGCCGTGATGGAAAGAATGAACGACAGCATTCCTGCACACAAACAGGGTATGCGAATCACAGGTCGCGTCAAAAGTTTCGCAAACAGCATGCAATCAATTACCAGAAAGGGGTTGGTACATCGGGGAGGGGCCGAACCTTCGGGTGGCGAAAAGTAACAAGGCGGGTGTCCTCATCCAATCGTAAATTGTGATGGGTTGATCGTTCCCAGTAAAGAGATTTAAATAGATTGGCAAACTTATTTCAACTATTACTGCCTTTTGCGAAGGACATCGGGCAATTTGCTCGCCGCTTCGCCTCGTCTTAAGCGGCTTCGACCGCGATAACTTTGTACAATAAAACGAATACGTCACTCGCCTGTTGCATGCCTATTAAGGGTAACTTCGTTGGGGTCAGTCCCGGGATTCGGGATTGAGCATTGGAATGGATAAACGCCATCGCCGCCGCATGTATCCGTCAGTTGCGAAGATTGCACGTCGCGAGTCGACATACCAAGTGTCCAAACAAGGCACGGTAGGAAAAAGGAAGAGGTGCAAGCCAACGATTCCATGTAATCTGAAGTCGAGCGGAACGGTTGTCGACATTGCCGAGTAGAATTACGTTGCGACAGGAAATCGAAACGCGATGCAATTCGCCAGTGGCAGTGGAGAACGGATATAATAATGTGTAACCAACGACGCCGTCTGGAACCGCCTGTGTAGAACGCACCGTGTTCGATGCTGCCAATCAATTGCAGACGAGTACCGATGCAACGGGCGTTACAAATTATACCTTTGATGCCAGCGGCAATAAACAGATAGTCGTTGCCCCCACCGGTAGTCGAACGACGTATGTTTGGAATTACGAGAACCAGAACACGCTAGTTCAACAAGCGAGTGGTGCTCGAGTGACCATGGCTTACAATGCAGAATTCCGCCGAGTAAGGAAATGGAGTTAAGATAATGGGTGCTATCAACTATATTTGGGATGAAGAAAACGACAGCCTCTTAGAGGAGGTAGATGACGACGGCAACGTAATCGTTTCTTACACGAACGAGCCTGGGCCATTTGGCAAAGTCATCTCGCAGGTATCAATCGCAACTAAGAATCAGCCATTTTCGCAGGGTGGCTGGGGTGGTTGCGATTCTTTGATCGCAATTTGCTTGCGGTTTGATTAGAGTTAGGCACTCGATTCCAAATTCAAAAAACGCCTCGCTGTAGATCTTCAACCTTCTACAACGAGACTTGACTCACGGGACTTGCACTCCCGATTGCCCAAATTCAATCCTGATCATTCGCAGCAGGCTTCGCAAGATTCGAAGCCAACTTCTCGTCAATGCAGTTGCCTGTGGCAACCGTGCAATCGTTCTTTTGCGCCTAGTCATCCCGCCCAAGTCTTCTGCCGTGAAGAACGCATGCTGGAAGCGGCTGAGTTCGAACGCCTCCAACGCCGCATGGAATCCACTCGGAAAGCGAACCGAAAATTCCGTTGAACAGATCACGGCCGCTTAATACGCGTCGAACAAAATCGTCGACGAAGAGCCCGAATCAAAGAGGAACAACTTCGACTCGCCCAGGGCACTCCCGTTTTGACCTCGCCCACCGAGGGCTATACAAATCCGCCAAAATCTCGGCGTTCTAAAAATTCGTGTTGCCAACAAGCACGTTTTTCTTCTTTAGCACCTTGCAAAGGCCGTTGATATCGAATTCTGTGTTTTGGATTTTTAAGTTCACACCGGTATCCGGACGATAAACATCCGATGTATCTTTGAAAACATCGACGCCCACAAACACAACTTCTTTTTCTTCTGTATTCATAAAATCTCAGTCTAGTAAATTCGAGCTTACATTACGCAGCTCATGCGATGGTTCGGGTTTGAAATGAACATCTTGCGATCAGGCTGATCCACGGCTTCAAGAACCAAAACTCGATCGATCTACAAGACGTTTGGAAGCATCATTTTCCAGTTTGGATCCTAAGCCATTCGCTTAGAATCCGATACCGAAGCTAAATACTAGACGCGGGATTCGGGATTCAGCGTCAAACGGGACTGATTGCCCGGTGTTGTCGCCGATCAATCATTAGTTTTCGATTCGTTAGACCATTTTTCTTTGAAACGCCGTCGGTTTTGATCCATGATGGCAACCAAGTCGATGCCGTTCGCTTTGAACGTAACGCTTCGAAAATGATGGACAAAGACATGGGACGCAATCAACACTTTATAACCTGCGTCAATTGCTCTACGGCATAAATCATCATCTTCGAAGCCCCCAACTCGGAACCTTTCATCAAATAGGCCGATATCGTCAATGACGCTCCTTCGTAACAGAATGCAAAATCCAACTATTCGATCAGTCTCCATTAGTTGCCTGTTCAATCGCAGATCCCATGCAAAGCCATCTAGGCTCGAGAGTTCACTGTAGGTAAGGTTGCAATATATTTGGAAGTAGCCCACCAAAAGTTTCCACTGTAGTGTGGAACAGGATTTGGAAGGAGGTTGATTCCCACCATATCATTCGTTGCGAGTAGGCGGAGGCACACCTTGTGTCTATCGATACAGTAGTGCTCCATTACCTTTCTCCAGGAATTGGTACTAGGCGTGAGCTTACTGATACGAACACCAACACTATGATGCAACCGCCTCGGCGCTTCCCCCTTGCGCTGATCAACAAGATTTATGACGTCGAACGTCGAGCCACTGGCATGACCTCCGACGAACGTGGAAAGCTGAGAGCGAGCGAAACTCGGATGTACTTGGACCGATTGCGAGAATGGCTTGACGGACCAGTGGCAGGCAGCCT
>CAMDKL010000124.1 GCA_945900945.1 Pirellula staleyi DSM 6068 | reverse complement strand
CATGTACCAGCAGCACAATCGCGGTGTTTCAACGGTGGTGCTTGCAAAACGATATGGTCGTATTCGCAGTAGCATCGTGCGTATTTTGAACGAGCAACGGGCTATCAAAATTCTTGAATTGTTGCTCGATTTTATGCCCAATATTGAATTCGATGACACATCTCGAATCGAAGAGATGACAGCGGAATTACCGAACCTAGAGGAGCCGACACGAAAAGTGCGTGCACCAAGCGGTCTGCCTCCCTATTTGGCCTCGTTATACGATGTTCCATTGCTCAATCGAGAGCAAGAGTACCATCTATTCCGCAAAATGAATTACCTCAAGCATGTGGCGACTAAATTGCGATCGGAATTGGATCCAAAGGCTCCACTCGTTTCCTTGATGGACCAAATTGAGAAGCTCTACGAGCAATCGGTCGCGGTCAAGAATAAAATTGTGCAAGCGAACTTGCGGTTGGTGGTTTCGATTGCCAAAAAGCACGTTGATCCAAACGATGATTTCTTTGGATTGATCAGCGACGGAAACATTTCGTTGATTCGCGCATCGGAAAAGTTCGACTATTCCCGTGGCAATAAATTCAGTACCTATGCGTCCTGGGCCATCATCAAAAATTTCGCGAGATCCATTCCCGATGAATTCAAGCATCGCGATCGATTTCGAACGAGTTCCGATGAGATCTTCACTGGTCATGAGGATAGGCGAGCAGACAACTTTTCCGCCGAAATTGATCAAGCGGCACGAACGGATCAAATTCAAAAAATCTTGCACACACTCGATCAACGCGAACAGCAAATTATCGTTCGACGATTCGGTCTGGACCACCGCTTTGAACCGTTGACGCTCAAAGAAGTAGGCGAGGAGTTGGGCGTCACAAAAGAACGCATTCGACAGCTTGAAGCTCGGGCGCTCGAGAAACTGCGAGCGGCTGCCAACAAAGCTCATATCGATATTCCGTAACTTGCTCCGTTTCGAAAATCGCCCGCGTTGTTTCGAAAATCGTCCGCTCAAACGTGCCCTACGGTTCAGCCCGGATGATTCGTAAGCTCGATGCTTAGCCTGCTGTTATGGTCGCAATGGAAACCGTAGCCTAACGCACAATGGCTTATGAACAATCCATGCCAGCGAGTCGTTTTAGGACACTATGCGGTTTGACGACAGAGCGATCCATCACCGATGAGGAGCCAGTCATTGCAATTGATAAACCGGTCGTCCATGGTGTTGGGGTGAAACCAACTAAAGGGGGCGTAGACCTTGCGTTCATGACGTTCTGCTAAGTAAGCTCCCCACCAACTAAAGGTACTGTTGGCAATGACCAAGCATTCGGCGGCCGTCATAAGCCACATGTCCTCGTACGCAGTATTGTTGTTCGTATGTTCAACGAAATGAACTGGACATGGGAGCCTCAAATTTGATTGGCACCATGGAATATCGTTAGAGAATACATAGACCTCGCTGTCGGATCGGTGTTCGAGTTGCTTCATAACGCACTCTTGATAATAGTTCAGGCCTAGATTTCGAGCAGCCATCGGCTGAGTTGTGATGTAATCGCCGCGTCGAAGATGGATCGCGATGCTAGGTGAATTAAGCATTCGATCACGAATCCTCGCAGATTCTAGACTCAATTTGACCGCTGGACGAAATTGATTTCGGATGTTAGCCGTCACGTCGCGAAAGAAACATTCGCTCTGCCAATAACCGACCAAATAGCTATCGTCGTAGGCCGACATGTACCTGTCTGCATATCCAAATGGACGTTCGCGCAGTCGTCGAAGCTCATTTCCTCCGAATGAAAAAGTTTGGAGTAAAGTGCGCTTGCCAAGTCGATATCGGCCGGGAATCCGATTCTGTTCATCGGGGCGGAGTTCGCGAGCTCCTATCGAAAATCGATCCAACAAGTATCCGTGCTCAGGTTTGCCAGCGTACGAGGATAGGTCGAGCACCAATTCGGTTCCGTGAAGATTGGCTAATTGGGTTCCGAATGCATACTGGAAAAACTGGTTTCCTAATCCGCCTTCGATACGTGCCACAATCATTCGAACTCTCCCAAAGACAAAATCGCACTTTTGGATGGGTGTAAATTTTTCATATCTTCGGACCAGACGTCGCGTTAACTTGCGACTAATCGATGAAGTTTGACTATTTTATGCATCATTCCCGGTTGCCGTAAGTTTCAATTGCTAGCCTATTCGTAGGTAATTCGGCTAGCATCGTTTGTAGCAACTCCATTGGCAATCCGACCACGTTTGATTCGGAACCTGTTTCGAGCCTGATCCAGTTTGGACCATCTTGAAATCCAAACGCACCAGCCTTGCCGACCCACTGCTCTGTATCCAAATAAGTCTCCAACTGGTCGTCGGTGATAGGTTCCATCCAAAGATGAGAAACATCTACGCGTATCAAACGATTGGACGTAACCTTGTCCCAAAGACAAACTCCACTGTAGACCGAATGCTTGCGACCTCGTAGCCGTCGTAACATTTGTTTAGCATGATCTCGGTTCTCCGGTTTGCCCAAAACGATTGCGACGCATTCCGCGACCGTATCGCAGGCCAACACCAAGCCGGAATCCACTTTTTCGATAACGTTAGCTGCTTTTTGCCAAGCCATTCTTGCAACCAGCTCCGGCGGAGTCTCACGTGAACAAATACCGCATTCAGCATGAGAGTCCGGTTCCACCACGCGGAACTTATATCCAAACCGAGCAAGCAATTCACGGCGCCTTGGGGACGAACTTGCGAGGATGATCTCGCGAGGATCAGGTTGAAACGTGGGAGCAGGCTGAAGTGACATTACTCGATTCACCGAGGCGGCTGAGGTGGCAGTTGGCCCGGTGGCAGTTGGCCCGGTGCCGGATTCGCCTGAGAAAGTCTAGGTCTCAACTGTTCCCAAGATGCTCGCAACGACTCAAGCAAGCGGTGGATATGCCCGGAGGCTAAGTAGACTCTGCAACTTACCGCCGATTGCGGGTAGAAATTGGTGATGAAATCGAAACTGAATTCGTAGGGACCGTGCCCAATCATCACCGCGTTCGCATAGGCTCCGGACAAAATCTCGTCTCGCAACTTTAGGTCATCGTATACTTCCTGCGGATTCTGACGCCTAAGATGATTGTTTTGATTCGGTGCGGTTGACGGCTGGCCACCTAGCGAATCCTCTTGTAAGCTCGGATTCGGTGTGGAACCAGGCCAGACATCAACGGAATTGGAATCCGGAGCTGTTGACTGTAGCCCCGACATTGGATTCGAGGGACCGATTGCGGCAGTTCCCGGCCCCGCCTGAGAGGGCTGCGAAACGACAGCAGGCTGAGGCATACCTGGTAATTCACCGTAACGTTGGCGGAAAAGCTCTACGTTGGCAGCCAGAGCTTCAATAAATTGCGGCATAACCATATGAGGAAGAACCACTCTTGCCACGATCATGTTTGGACGAGGCAAATTTCGAACGAAGTCGAGTACATATTCGGTACCGCCTGTGACCACGATAGCGCCTGTGCTGACCTCGCCACGTGCCACATGCTCTGGAATCCTTGCTCGCATAGCAGGCATATTATCGAGCGGGTCTGGTCTATCATCTGGTGACGCAGGAAATGGCATCGTGCAATTCCGAGTGGTTTTTGTGCTAAGGGTATCTGGCGAAACATCCACCGCGTTCCGAAAACGCAGACGCAGTAAAGAATACCAGAATTGCGCAATGTTGTCGGTAACCGAGGAAGTTGTCGCTGGCGGCCACAATCACAAAGCGTTTTGGGGTACAATTCGGTGGTAGATCTCGCGGGGATATCCCGTTTGCCACTCCTCAATTCTCGTCTTAATAAAAATATGCCCCGGTATGTTGTTCGATGCGGTTTGATGCGCACACTCTTCGCGATGAATTCCCGAACGGACCAACGCCGCGGGGATATTGTCGTTGCAAGAACAAACCGTGGGCTTGAACGCGGCGAGGTTCTGTGCGAAGCGACCGACCATGTTTTAAGTCAAATGAATGATCCTCCGAACGGAAGCATTCAACGCAACGCATCGAACGAAGACGAGATTGAGCACCGCCGCATTTTAGAGACGCAGAAGCAAGAGTTTGACAAATGCAAGCAAATGATTCAGGAAATGAATTTGACCATGTCGTTGGTGGATTTGGAAATAATTCTTGGCCGTGAGCAAATGATCGTTTACTATTCTGCCGTTGATCGAGTCGATTTCCGCGAGCTGGTAAAACGACTTTCAACGGAATTTAAGACTCGCATTGAAATGCGTCAAATAGGTGCACGCGACGAAGCCAAATTGCTTGCAGATTATGGTGACTGCGGGAAGCCTGTTTGCTGCAATACCCATCTATCCGAGATGCCGCCCGTCTCGATGCGAATGGCTAAACTTCAAAAGGCAACACTGGATCCCAATAAAATCTCGGGGCGTTGTGGACGACTAAAATGCTGCCTTCGTTATGAGAATGATACCTATGAGGAACTCGCGGCTGAAACGCCGCCAATAGGAAGTGAGATTGTGACCCCGCAAGGGCGCGGTAAAGTAATAGGGGTCGAACTCTTGGCTCAACAGCTTTTGCTCGTCACGGAAGATAACCGTAGGATTTTGATACCGGTCAGCGATTGCCTGACGGTGTTAAAGCGTGGAGTCGAGTTTTAGTGCCCTACCATTGATGCAACTGCAGGCAATTCAGCGAAATTCAAAATGAACGAACACTTACTAGCCATCGTTGAGTTACTACAACAGGATCAGCGGTACCATTTGGAGGCATACCAATTCGTACGAGAGGCTTTGGCGTATGCACAAAAAGTAATGAAAATGCCGGCCGCCAAGGACGAGGGTAGCGAAGCAAAGCAAGATCATCATTTGACGGGCCAGCAATTGTGCCAAGCGATTCGTGAGTTTGCACTTGAACAATACGGATTCATGGCCAAGACCGTTTTAAATAGTTGGGGAATCCACACGACAGGTGACTTTGGAGAAATCGTTTACAATCTAATCCGAGTTCGCGAAATGCGCAAAAGCAAAACCGATCATCGAGAAGATTTCGACGACCAATACGACTTTGACGTGGCATTTGAACCTCGATTCGAGCTGTCGACCGATGCGACCTGATTTGCGATTCAAACTGTTTGGCGTTGCTACAATCGCCTTGGTTGCATGGTCTACCTACCTAATCTGGGTTTGTATCAAAATAGCCAGTACGTCAAACATCTAAACGCATTCAAGAATTTCGCAGGATACCCTTAGAGCTCCGATTCATTGCCAGGGTTCCTTTTTTTTGCTTTTGTTTTGAGTATTGGTGTCAGCTCGTCGACAAAGTCCTGGGCGTCGCTGAAGCTCCTGTAGACGCTCGCAAAGCGAACGAAGGCGACTTGGTCAACATCCTTCAGGAACTCCATACACAAATTCCCAATTTCTTCGCTGGAAACCTCTTTCTCGTAGTTGTCCAGAATGTGCGATTCGATATCGCCTGCAAGCTTTTGAATCTCCTCTGCACCGATTTTTCGTTTCCAACATGCTGCCCGAAGCCCTTGCTCTATTTTGACGCGACTGAAATCCTGATGCGTCTGGTCTCGTTTTCGTACCTGCAACAACCCCTCTACACGTTCATAGGTCGTAAAGCGTCGACGACAATGATTGCAAAAGCGTCTTCGGCGAATCGCCTTGCCATCCTCCACAATTCGGGAGTCCCGGACTCCGTCGTTATCACTGTAGCAGTAGGGGCATCGCATGAATAATGTTGTCTTAAACTCGTGATGGATTTCAAACTGGATCGTGATTGTAGGAGCCTATCCTACCCCCAAATTTCTAAGCTCGCCAATGCACTAGTGCCTCAGGGTTGCTATTTTTGCAGGCTGTTACCAATAGTTCAACCCGCGGGACGTCAAATTAGCCTGATCCGTTGCATTTGCCGAATTTGGAATGGTTTGCGATCGCATGCATTTGCCTTCGCGACTACAATTGCATACCGTTTAAAAAACGATAGGCTACAATGATAATTGCGACAAACGACATGACCCAAGCGGAAGATCCCAACTCACTAAAAAAAGAACGGGCCAAACGGTCTACGCCGGCCATTCTCCCGCTTCTGTTGGCTGGGTTGTTCATGGTGACTGGGATTTGCTTTCTGATCATTATCGGTAGTGAAAAAGCTCGAATTGTCGGCCAAACCATTACCGAACTGGATATTCAGCCACTTCTCAACACCGAGTCTCCGATGACCGAATCGGACATGGTTGGCAAAGTGGTTGTCCTACATTTCTGGGGCTTTTGGTGCCCCGAATGCGTCAAGGAACTACCTGATTTTGTCAAAACGCAGCGTGACTACAGCCAAGACGCCGAAGTTCTGTTTGCAAGTATTTCTTGCAGCAACCAAAGCAATGATTCGCAAGACACTCTTAAATTTTACACCAACAAATTTTTGCAAAACGCAGAGGGGGGCGATCTCCCAGCATACTGCGACCCTGTCGAATTCTCGCGGAAACGGATTAGTCAGCTTATGACCGCCGGCGGGTTTTCCTATCCGACCACGCTCGTGATCGATGGGACTGGAAAAGTTGTCGATGTCTGGCGTTCCTCAGTTCCACCCAATGCCCTAAAAATGGCGATCGAAAAGGCAAAGCTAGCCAACAAAGCTCAGTCGTAAAATGCTCAGAACGGTAAAGCCATCCATTGCCATTACCATCGGCGATCCGACCGGAGTCGGTCCGGAAATCATTGTCAAGGCGATTGCAAGCGGCCAATTGGACGAACATTGCAAGCCATTGATAATCGGGCGTCCCGCGATTCTTCGGCAGGCTGCAAATTCATGCTCTATCCCTCTCGAAATTTACGAGGTCGAATCAGTCGATCAGTGGCGACTTAAATCCAAGGAGCAAAATTCACTTACCTCGACTTCCCTTTGGTGCTTGGTAACGGGAAAGACTGAAGCGGATGCTGCGACCGATCCGAAAATCGACGTGCGCGGCGGCCAACTCGCCTTCGATTGCCTGGTCCAAGCAACAACATTGGCCCTCCAAGGTCAAGTGGATGCAATCGTAACCTCTCCGTTGCATAAAATCGCTCTGCTGGCTGCCGGTCACGATTGGCCTGGGCATACGGAACTTCTCGCTCATCTATGCGGAGTCAAAGAGCATGCGATGATGCTATACCTGCCACCAGGCCGGCCTAGGCATGGCGGCCAAGCTGGGTTCGGAGTTGTGCACGTTACATTGCATATGGCACTTAGGGAAGTGTTTGCGCACCTCACGATAGACGCCATCGATGAAAAGATTCGACTCGCTCACGATGTCTTTGTCCGCATTCGAAAGGCGATGGGATTGGCCGGTGCTCCACGCATTGCCGTTGCAGGTCTCAATCCACACGCTGGCGAAAGCGGCCGATTTGGTTCGGAGGAGCAAACTATCATCGCGCCCGCCGTTCTGAAGGCATTGGAAAGTCAAATCGATGTAGTCGGACCTTTTCCGGTCGATACGTTAATGCCCAAAGCAGTCGATGGCGGATTCGATGCCGTGGTTGCGATGTACCATGACCAAGGTCACATCGCTTTGAAACTGTTAGATATGTTCGACGCAGTCAATGTAACCCTCGGATTACCAATCATTCGAACCAGCGTGGCTCATGGAACTGCACATGATATTGCTTGGCAAAATCGAGCGGAGTCATCGGGTATGGTCCAAGCCGTATTGACCGCAGCGAGACTAACCGTTATTTGAATACCCCGTTTTTTAATACATTCTTGGTTTGCTCGGGAGCCTCAGTTCTGGCATCTCTGCTCGGTTTGACCCTAGCTCTGCTGACCGTGTGTTTTCGAGTACCATTGCGACGGTGGATGTCCATCATCGTACTGAGCCTGATTTTGATACCGCTCTATGTGCAAGCAACTGCCTGGAGCGCCGGATTCGGAACCCAGGGGTGGTTTCGTTTGAGCCAAGTATCGGCAGCCATATCACCCAGCACCGCGATCGCTTCGGTCGTTTGGATACACGGGATAGCTGCGGTTCCTGTTTGCTTTCTCCTATGCGCTTTGGGACTGAAGAGTTCGTTTGACACCAATACCCGTCAAGCCCTACTCGATTTTGGTCCCCGGTATGCGACGTTTCGCTTCCTGGTTCCGAAACTTTGGCCCTGGATCGCTGCGGGTGTCATTTGGTGCATCGCCATGACGGGAAATGACATGGTGGTGACCAATCTGTTTCAAGTTCCCACCGTAACGGAATCGGTCTACCAGCAAGTTCAGTTCAATGAACTGAACTCGAATTCGATTGCAATGGGTTGTTCGTTTGCGATCGCCATCGGGATAGTAGTGCTCTGGTTGGTTTGGCTTTTGCAGTCTCGATTAGGCGGAGAGAAAACGGCGGGAGAGATAACGGGGCCATCCGCACCAGCGGACTTTCAAGCGTTTGAGCTACGCGGTGTCCAGCGTTGGATTGGAGCCCTATTTGGATGGTGCATCGTATCGATGGTCGTTTTGATTCCGATTGCCAACTTGGTGGTAAAAGCAGGATGGATTGCCACCATGGACAAGGAGGAGATTCGCCGCAGTTGGTCGCCTTTCGTGTTGATTCAATCCATCGTGCAATCGAGGACGTTCCTGAATGAGATACTTTGGAGCATTCAACTCAGTTTGGCTTCCTCTGCCTTGGCACTCGTGCTCGGCATTGTCCTGACAGCATGCGTTAGGACTCGGTGGTCCAGTTGGCTCGCAATCGGTTTGATGGCATGCTTGCTGGCACTCCCTGGCCCGATTATCAATTTTGTAGTCATCGAAATCTTCGATCGCAAGGAGCCTGAATGGATTGTCACCTTAGCCGATCGCACACTGTGTGGCCCAATTCTAGCATTGCAAAGTAGATGTTTGCCCATCGTGTTTGGGGTGCTATGGATCGCTAGGGAGCGGTTCCAAAAACACCATGAACGACTATTGCAACTGGACAGGGGGCTTCCGTACTTGACTCGCGTCTGGATATTTTTTAAAGCGATGATGAATCCAATTGCAATTGCATTGATGGTAGCATTTTTTGTTGCGTTTTCGGATCTAGCAAGCTATCTCTTGGTGCAACCTCCACAGGTGACGACGGTAGCGATGCGCATGTTCGATTTGTTACATTATGGCATTAAGAATCGAGAATCAGGTTTGGCGTTGACGCTGGTGCTCGCTGGAGCGATTCCGACCTGTTTATTCCTTCGACATATTGAATTGTAGGGGCGACTCCTCATGCAGTTCTCGTGGTTTTTTGCTAAAATTGGGTGTAGCCTTTTATTCGCGAATCTCGAAAACGTCGGTTGCTCATGTCAGAGAGTTTACCAATCAAGCCATCCCAGTCGACGACTCTCCTCTCGTCCGAAACGATGGCCAAATTAGAACGCATGGAGCTCGTGAGTCGCAAAATTTTTCGTGGCCGAATGAAAGGCGAACGACGAAGTAAGCGAAAGGGTCAAAGCGTCGAATTCGCCGACTTCCGAAATTATGTCAGCGGCGATGATTTGCGTTTTATCGATTGGAATCTTTTCGCGAGAATGGACCGACTGTATCTCAAGATATTTCTTGAGGAAGAAGATCTACACTTTTACACCATCATCGATGATTCCTTGTCGATGGATTTTGGCGAACCAAGCAAATTTTTCGTTGCCAAGCAAATCGCCGCTAGCCTTGCCTACATTGGTTTGTGCCGTGGAGATCGCGTCTCGGTCTCCAGTTTCGAAACCTCGTCGAATCCCATTGTCATTCGCGGTAAGGCCTCGGCTCACCGTTTGCTCGGCCATCTCGCGTCCTTATCGTGTGTGACCTCAGCCACGACGATGGCCGAATCGATCAAACGCTTTTGCGTCAAGAATACGGGCAAAGGTATCGTAGTCTTAGTCACAGACCTAATGAACAAATCCGGATACGAATCGGCTTTGAGAATGTTGGTCGCTAGAGAAATGGATATATTTCTCATCCATCTGCTTTGCCCCGAAGAGCTTTCGCCAGCGGCGCAAGGAGATTTAAGATTGGTCGATTGCGAAGACGGCGACCAACGCGAGGTTTCGATCTCGGCAGGGCTTCTCCATCGATACCAACAGGCCCTTGCAGCCTTTATCGAGCAAGCGAAATCTTTTTGCAACAAGCGATCGATCACCTACGTTCCCGCTAGAAGCGATCAGGCGGCGGATGTACTGGTCAATGAATATCTTCGGGGCAAAGGACTTGTGCGATGAGCTGGATCAGTGCCCTTGGGCCTTTGCAATGGCTGATGATACTATTGGTTCCGCCTGCCGTTCTTAGCCTCTATTTCTTGAAATTGAAACGCCGTGAACTGGCGGTTCCGAGCACTTTACTTTGGAGGAAAACCTTAGAAGATGTCCACGTTAATAGCATTTGGCAGAGGTTGCGAAAGAATCTTCTCCTCTACCTGCAGTTGCTTTTTTTGGCGTTTTTGATTTTGGCTTGCTTGCGACCGGGCTGGAGCGGGCAAAATCGAATGGGCGAACGTCGGATTTACGTTATTGACAATTCGGCTAGCATGCAAGCGACCGATGTTGCTCCGTCGCGATTGGACTTGGCTAAAAAGAAAGTGCGAGAATTGCTTTCGGACACTTCCGCCGACGACGTGGGGATGGTGATCGCGTTTTCCGATCGAGCCGATGTTCGTCAAGGTTTTACGAAGGACCGGAATCGATTATTTAGCGCTGTGGATTCGATACCGACTACGTCTCACGGAACCGATGTTAGTGAAGCGCTCCGAGCTGCGGCTGGATTGGCAAATCCAGGGCGCTCGAGCTTCGACAATCTCAGCGACATCATGGTGGCAGATGCAATCCCGGCTACCGTCTATCTGCTGAGCGATGGTGCGTTTGGTGACTTGGGGGACTTCGATGTGGGCAAACTGAAAATCGAGTACATCCCCATTGGCGAAACGAAAACGAACAATTTGGGAATCGTTAGCTTTGCAGTTCAGCGCAACGAGGACAAAGCAAGCAAGCTAGAAGCGTTTGCCCGAATTACTAATCGAGGCGATCAAAAAGTTGAGTTCACCGCCTCGCTGGAGCTAGACGGCAAACTGCTCGACGCCTCGACTGGAAGCGTGGATGCACTAGGAGAAGCAGGGCTTCTATTCGAACTCACCGATACGGACGAGGGGCAACTTAAACTGACGCTTGACTATGAGGACGCTCTTAAAGTCGATAACGTCGCTTATGCGGCTATTCGGCCTACGAAGCAGATCAGTGTCCTGTTCATAACGCCAGGGAATAATGCGCTCGAAACCGCATTGCAGACGCCGCGCGTTCAGCAGATTGCATCTGTGCAAGTGGAATCGCCCACATTCTTGTCCGAGCCGGCATATCAGGCTGCAACACTGGACGCGAATTTTGACCTGATTATATTTGACCAGTGTTCGCCAATCCAAATGCCTTCGAGCAATACGTTGTTCCTTGGCAGCATTCCGCCCGCAATCGCAAATACGACGATCTCCAATACGATTCCTGACGACTCCAAGAGTAACGGTTGGAAATTCGGCGAACCACAGGGGCCAGCATTCATCTTGGACGTAAACCGATCCAATTCGATAACCCAGTTTTTAGAAATGGGTTCGGTTATTATTGTTGAAGCTCGTGTAGTCGATTCCGGAGAATCAGGAACAGTTTTGATGACAAGTAATATCGGGCCGGTTTTTGCCATCGCCCCACGCGGACCATTCCAGGATGCAGTACTCGGTTTTACGATTGTACAAGCCACAAGCGAAGGAGTAGGCGTAAACACCAACTGGGGCAACAGACGTAGCTTCCCAGTGTTTGTCTATTCGTTGGTCGAGTATCTAGGCGGTGGAATAACAGAGTCTTCCTCCCCAACGGTTCAACCCGGCTGGCCAATCGGGCTCGTGCTTTCCAAGCGTTTTAAAGACTTCAGAGTCGTTGCTCCAGACGGCCAGTCGACGGATTTGGTACGAGGCGACGAAAGTCGTTATACCTTTACCAAAACGGAATTACCTGGTATCTACCAAGTATTCGCCAAAGGCATTGAGAAACCAGTGGAGTCCTTCTGTGTCAATCTGTTTTCGAGCCGTGAAAGTGACCTTGCAGTGGCCGATTCGGTTAAAATGGGGTTCGACAAAGTGGCAGCTTCGGGCACAACCATACAAGCGAGAAAGGAAACGTGGCGCTGGATCTTATTATTTGGGTTGGCATTGCTCGTTGTCGAATGGATCGTCTTTAATCGCCGTGTTTTTATTTGATCGTGACGGCAACATGTTGACCCAAAATGGATTCTCCAATTGTAAAAGTAAAATCATGGAGCAAGCACTGAAGTTGTTCTGGTGCGGTGCATGGTTTGCGATCCCTGTTTCAATCGGCTGTGAATGGAATAGCCAGACAGGAATGGATCGAAAGATTCAAACAAATGAAACTACCACCACAAGTACGGGCACGACTAGCAGCCCAGAAATTGCTGGTTCAGCCAAAGAAACGTATAGCCAAAGAAACGAAAGCAATCGCACGGTTGACTTAGAAATTGTCGTAACCGGCTTTAGCCAGAATAGTGGATCGTGTCGAATTGCGGTCTACCTTGGCCAACCTCATTTCAACGATCCAGAATATGCCATTGCCAAGGAGTCGATTGCAATCCGCGATTCGAAAGCAACCTGGCAAGTCAAGGTTGTGATTCCACAAGAATCTAGCCGTGATTTAGAATCCTCAACCCGGTTAGCCGTAAGTGCATACCATGATGAAAACGATAATTCGCGATTAGACAAGAGTTCGTTCGGCGTTCCGACAGAGCGTTACGGTTTTTCTACGAATCCCAAAAGGGGTTTCGGCCCACCTCAGTTTGGCGAAACGGCAATGGAGTTGTCGTGGACCAAGCTGCCTAGCGATTCCAACTTAACTCTCGAAATCCCCATACTAATCAAGTAAACACAAAAACCTTGTCCGCACTTTCCGAGGATTGGCCTCATCCCTACCCGAATTCATTAGAACTAAACGCATCGGCGGCCTTCAATGCCAATGTCGGAGCCAGGCTCAGCGTTCAAGCTGCGATTGCTCCAAACTCAATCGCCATTGCCTCGCCACGCGGGTCGCATAGGCAACGGGATCATCGGATCTACGATACCATATCGATGGCGGAGCTGGATCGTCGTTCATCGTCGATTGCGGCTGGTCTGCAAGGATTGGGAATAGGGCCCGGAAAACGTATTGCATTGCTGGTCCGATTTGGCGAGGACTTTATTTCATTGGTGTTTGCCGTGCTCAAATCTGGTGCTACTCTCGTGCTAATCGACCCTGGAATGGGTCGTAAAAACCTGATTGAGTGCCTCGCCGCAACGCGACCAGATGGTTTTATCGCAATTCCATTCGCGCATGCAATATTACGTTTTTTCAAATCGCGATTTCCGAATGCCAAACTAAACGTGACAGTGGGTCGATGGTTGCCTGGGCTGCCGTCGATTACCTTAGACCATCTGGAGAGAAAATCGCCTGGCGACTTTAGATTACCTCCGACCAAGATCGACGATCCAGCAGCCATCATTTTTACGACTGGTAGCACAGGTCCACCAAAAGGGGTCCTTTACACGCACGGCACCTTCAATGCACAGATTGATCAGGTAGCTGGGCATTATGGCATCCAGCCGGGCGGTAGGGACTTAAGCTGCTTTCCCTTGTTTGGGCTTTTCAATGCTGTGATGGGGACAACAACGATCCTACCGGACATGAATCCCATTCGCCCAGCGGATGTAGATCCTGTTCGACTATTGGACGCGATCGATCAATGGCAAATCAATCAGTCATTCGGATCTCCGGCGCTATGGACCAAAGTCGGTGGGTTTTGTGCGAAATCGGGACGCAGAGCTGAGTCACTCGAGTGTGTTCTTTCGGCAGGTGCTCCAGTGCCTCCTCGGATTTTGGAACAAGTTCGTCAGGCAATGCATGTGAACGGATGCATGTACACTCCGTACGGAGCAACCGAAGCGTTGCCGATCGCTTCTATCGAATCGCGGACTGTTTTGCATGAGACCTCCCTACACACTTGTCAAGGCGCTGGGACTTGCGTCGGTAATCGATTCTCGGGCATACAATGGCAAATCATTGCCATTAATGACAATCCGCTAGAAAGGCTGGAGGAGGTCGTGGAATTACCACGGGGTGAAATTGGCGAGCTGATGGTCGCCGGTGCTGTTGTCTCCAAACAATACGTTACTCGCGAAGACCAAAATGCGATTCACAAAGTCAAGGATGGTGCCAACGTTTGGCATCGTATGGGAGATGTTGGCTACATTGATGAGCAGGATAGGTTTTGGTTTTGTGGTCGCAAATCGCATCGCGTGATTTCAGGTTCACGCGTCTTGTATACCGAATCCGTGGAGGCGATTGTCAATTCGCATCCAGACGTGTATCGATCCGCGCTAATTGGGACCGGCGATCGATTTTCGCAGGCTCCTATGATCGTTCTTGAACCTTGGCCAACGCTTACACATGGCCGACGGCTAAGCGACACTCAGTTGGCAGATACCATTGTAAGACAGTTGCAGGAAAATCCTCGCAGCTGCGGCGTAGAGCGTGTGGTTGTGTATCCAGGCAAGTTGCCGACGGACATTCGCCACAACTCCAAGATTTTTCGCGAGAAGCTAACCGAATGGGCTAACAAGAAATTTCCAGAGTGAGTCGGCAATAGTCTCTGGCATTGGTTACAGGGAGACCGGATATACGTCGACAATGATTTTGAGCGGCAGGCTAGAAAATGGAGCGAAGAAGGCTGATATACATCCGAATCTAAGGGTTGTATGGATTCGAGATGTCACAGTGGTGGAATTCGATTGGAAGAATTGCAATTCAGTTTCCCTCCAGCCCTTTTTCAACCGAAATCGACGTCTATCTAAAATGCCTTTGAGAAACGTAGGGAAATGTTGGCCCACCATGCCCTTTTTTGAGTTGGATGATTATGTTCAAAGCAATAGCAAATAGGCTTCGGAGATTTCTGATCGAGGACGAGGGTCCAACGGCAGTCGAATATGCTGTGTTGATTGCCCTCATTGTCGGTGCTTTAATAGTATCAATTGGCCAGCTTGCGACTGCGACTAAGAGCAATTTCGATTCTTCTGGAACGGCAATCAATGGCGAAATCAGCCCGTGATAGCTACTTGAGCCGTTTGATGTAGTGGTTGTCGCCCCTCGCCAACGCATGACGAACATAACCCCAACGATTCATTAGTCGCTCACTCGCTTGCAAGTTAATCACCTGGCAAACAATTGCATCCGAGTCTCTAAGCCTCGCGATCTCATCCAATACGACGACGGCACGGTAGAATGTCGTGTACTGTGTTTTAGGGCCACTTAGAGCGTAAAGTACGCTCATGAATCCTGGTGCCCGTCTTGGGAATGCGTAATACGTGCGACAAACATCGGTCGGAAGGCTTCGGAAAGCGTTGTCTCGAAAAGACTCCCATTTGGAAGATATCCGAGGCCACCATCGTGGATAGATTCCAAGTAGCTTGCCATCGAACAGTTCCAACTCGCCATAGTTCCACGACCGAATTCGGTCGGCATTTCCCTCGATCGAAGTTACGCTTCCTAGAGCGATGTTCGCTACGCGAATCCTAGCCAGAATCGATGCAGCGTTCCACATCACCAAACCTTGCCTAAGCAACAGCCATTGAGGCTTTCTTGATCATGCTACTCAATCGGCTCTTTGTTCGAGATGCCTTGTTGACGTGAATAATCTTCTTGGAAGCGGATTGGTCAAGCATTTTGCAAAAAGCGGAATACTGCGTTTTGGCTTCGTCGAAATTCTTTGCTTCGACAGACTCGCGAAGCTTCTTCAAAGCGGTTTTGAGCTGCGATTTTGCTGAACGATTGCGTGCTCGGCGCTCGAGGGACTGGCGATGGCGCTTTTTAGCACTCTTAATATTTGGCACTTCACGACTCCTGAATGCGGTTTAAATTCAATAATCCCATGTACTTTCCCAGATTATTCATTAGACGCAGGGCGTTGGCCCACGGATGTCATTGCGATCATAACCGCAGTCCAAAGCCCTGTGGCTGATCAACAAATAAGCTGTGAATAATCCTGGTTAGCGAGTCATATGATGCCAAGCATTCCTAAATTTGTCTAGTGCTCTGTTTCCCTTAATCAGGGACTACTTGCACCGAATTGAAAGCAATACCACGCATCACCCGTCCCGTTCGAGGTGCGTGTATAGAGCCGATTTCCAGAAAATGCCGGGAGAGCCCGGTATTTGCCTTTGGGAAGACTGCTATTCCAAAGGGGCTGAAAACTGGTCGCTGAGCTATCAACGGTCCAAATCTCCCCCCCAATTCCCAGAAGGAGCAGAGTGTTTCCTACCCCAATGGTGTGGCAAATAGGCATTTCCGATTGCTCCCACAGCAGTTGTCCGTCTGAAGCCTGTAAGCATTTGTACGCACCCTCCCCTCCGTCCTCTCGCCCATCGGACCCAAAAATCTTGCCGACAAGTACTACAGGCGTCGAGTATTGGCTGCTGAGATCTCCTCCTTTGTGCACGATTTGAGCTGTGGATTGTGCTGGACGTACTAGAAGTGATCCAATGCCGTAACTCGAGGTCAGAAATAGATCGCCAACTGCGGTTAAAACCGGCGTGGCCGCATTTACTGTCGGCCCACGTTGACCGAATGGAAACTCCCAGAGCAGTTTGCCGGTTTTTAAATCTAGTCCAAGTGTTTTAAGTTTAGCTGGGACAACAACGACAGGATTTGTTATCGCAGAGCCTGGTGTGGGTTGGATCAGAATCGGAGAAGCGTAGCTCGCTTCTGCTTGAGACCCAGCCCAAACCGTCTTTCCATCAACCAGAGAAACGCAAACGACGCTTGCTGACTTACCCCCTAGGTTAACAATCGCTTGATCGCTGACGACAAGCGGTGTGCTGCCTGCACCGAAGTAACCATCCTCGGCCTGGTATTCCTTTCTCAAAGCCCGCGTCCAGAGGGTGGAGCCATCTTTGCGAGCGAGCAATGTCAACTCGCCCGCTGCGGAGTACACCAAGACGGATTTTTCCATAATCGTTGGCACAGAGCGAGGCCCTTTATCGGAATCAATGCCGCCACGGTAGCCCGCTTTCAGATCGCGATGCCAGACTTCTTTGCCCGTCTCCAAATTCAAAAGCCGTACGCGATCGCTTTCACCAATGCGTTCGAACAGAACAAAATCATTTCCAGCCACAGCAGGACCAGCATACCCCTGGCCCGCCTCCACTCTCCAAATTTGCTTCGGTGTGCCGCTAACGCTTTTAGGGATTTCACTGCTGGAGTCAGCAAGACCATTACGACTTGGTCCAAGCAAGCCTGGCCAATCAGCGTCTGCATCAACCTCGAACAGTGACATAGCGGAGATCAAAGCAAGCAAAATAATTTTGCTCTCGTAGACATGAAACCTGAGGTTGCCATCCATATTTCGAATCTCTTTCCTAGATTTTATTTACGCGATTTTAGCCTGCGGTTCCCTGTTTCTTGCACGAATAGTTTAGCACATCAAGATGATACAAGCGTCTTATTCAGGCTGGTGCTGAAAAAGACCAGAAAAGGCCCTTTCGGCTCCAGACGTCTATGCTACTTTAAGAGCCGGAATACTCGACTTAAACCTTAGAAATGAACATGGATTTACAGGATTTACAGGATGATCGTCGATCCGACTTGCAGTTTGCAGAAATCAATAAGAAAATCATCGGTTGTGCATTCGAAGTCATCCCAAGGAGCTCAAGGCTGCAAAGGCGATCGCTCCCGAGCACCAGGCTGGGCATTTGAAATCGTAGCCAATAGTTGAACTAACGGCTTCAGTACAAGCCCGACGCGCAAGCAATGGAAGATTCCGACCCCTCGCTTGCGCGTTTTGAAGTTGCACTATTCGGATTTAAGGGCAACGCCCTGTTCGTTTACCTAGCCCAGCCTAACGGGCTGGGAAAGACAGTCGCCGAGCGAAACATAGGGCCAAAGGCCCGGCCGTTTGTCCGACCAACATGTCCTTTACAACAAACTGTCGGCCCTTCGGCCCTTGCGTGTCCCTGATCGTCATACCAGGCCCGTTGGGCTAGGCTAGGTAAATTGCTGGGCCCTTGGCCCGATAGCCCCAAAAGTGTGCAACTTCAAAACTTGCGCGTCGGGCTTGTATTTTCATCAGCCCAGCGCCAAGCCCAGATTATTAACTACCTAAAGGCAACTCGAATGCAAACGATTCACACGTCACAAGCGACTCTGCAAGCGAGGTGAAATATCCTGCAAACCTTGTCCATCCATCTTCATTCATTTTGTTCGAAAACGTATGCATAGGTGCTTATTGAACCCAACCACGTGCGTCTCCGGGCAGCCAGCAGCAAACGAGAGAATTGGGAGGAGTGCAACACGCAAGATGTACTCTCGCATGACTCCAGTCAGTAGCGGAACACTTAAGGAAAATGGCCGGGAATTAAGAAATAGCATCTAATCAATTTCCTCTATTCGCATGATTTACGAAGACCATCCAGTAGATTCCGGCTGAGCGTATACCCATGATCAACCAAAGTCAACGAGTAGGATGCAGCCATATGCCGCCAACATCAAAAAACCTATGAGGGAACGACCGTTCACTAGCTGCGGCTGCTTGTTTGTCATTGGAAGTCGACAATTCATTGATGGGTCAGTCTTTGGTAACTGAAGCGGGATAACGGCGCACCTCGACATCGTTCTTCTGCGAGGCTCCTGGGCTGCTACGACCTGCTGTGATAAGTTTT
>CAMDKL010000123.1 GCA_945900945.1 Pirellula staleyi DSM 6068 | reverse complement strand
ATGGATTACTAGACGATGGATTACTAGACGATGGATTACTAGACGATGGATTACTAGACGATGGGGTACTAGACGATGGGTTGCTAGACGATGGGTTGCTAGATGATGGGTTGCTAGACGATGGGTTACTGGATGATGGGTTACTGGATGATGGGTTACTAGATGATGGGTTACTAGACGATGGGGTACTGGATGATGGGGTACTAGACGATGGGTTACTAGATGATGGATTAGAACTGCTTGGCACGCTCGAACTGGATGACGATGGATTTGAGCTACTTGACGAACTGGATGATGAACTCGGTACGGATGAGCTTGACGAACTTGGATTCGAACTAGATGATGAGCTCGATGAACTGGTAGAAACGCAACAGCATGGAAGACCGGTCATGAACACGATCCTCCCAAAGTCCATGTACCGGGAATTGCAGCGCAATCTGCTTCGGTCGTAATCGAACAAACAGGATTTTCGTCCGGACCACTGTAGGAACAACTTCCTAACGGAGCAGATGGAGTAACATCATCTTGGTCGCATGCGGCTTGGATAACAAAGTGCCGTCCGCTGCATGTTCTCGTTGCAAGGCCAGAGTTTCCGTAACCAATTTGGTCCGCAAATATGCCCAAAGGATCTTCCACAATTCCTACCATGTCCGATACAGCCGCTTCGATCAGCGTAAAGCGAGCCATGGCAAGACCATCGTCCGACCAATCGCTTAGCATGACGAACTTTTCGAGCCGTTCCGAGCATGTAGTATTGCCGATTCGGACGATCGCCCATTGCGAGCCAGTGCCACCTGCACGCCACAGAACTTGTGCGTTTCCAATGGAATCACTGATTTGCAACTCAGTAAAATTTGCATCAACTGCATCAGCCAGCGTGTTGGGGGAAATGGCAGAGAGTACATTTAATTTACAGGCTGCGACTCCTGAAACGATGGCGGTCGTTATCTCCCCGGCAGCCACTGGCGATTGCAGAACACCCCAGCGACCAGGCTGCGGAGGCACGATCCTGAAAGCGATATTCCGGATGAATTCCATCTCGTTGTCGCTTGGCAGTATCACGGGTTCGCCAAGACCGACGATTGCACAGTGTTCGAGCGGATCCCCTGTGTCGTTTAATACTTTGATAATTGCAGGACTGCGATACGTACTTTGCAGTGCGTCCGCTTGAAACGATACGCCACCGTTGCGGAATTTCTCGACCACACGTTGCATGTCCGTCCAGTCGCGGGCGCTAATCGATAATGGATCACCGCGTTGTGGCATTATGCACTCAACCCCAACAAGCCGAAGTCCGCTCGTTCGTAGACCCGCTCCACATAGGCAGCCCGCGGTCTCCTAACGATTCGATGCGCGACGCCATCGACTTGGTCATCATAGTACAACCACATGTAATCCCAACCTTCTTTGTCGAGTACTGTGATACTCGGCGTGAAGACGATGGACGCTATGTTCGGACTGGCAGCGAATTGGTAAGTAATTTCAAAATCCTCCCGCCCTCGTCGCTGGCCTGTCGAGCCTAGAAAGAGAACCTCTCCAGCGCTGAAGCTTTTGAATGGCAAGCTGTTAACTTTTCCAGTCAGTTGAAAGAGAGTATTTTTGTACGACGTACCTACAAAAGCTCTGGGGATGAAATGGGTCTCGCTGAATTTGTACGCAGGGATGGTAATGTCGACGCCATCGACCTTGTCATCGCTGACTCCTATCGCACCTTGGAAATCTGGAGCCAGCGTACCAAAGCGGTTTGTCCCAAAACTCTGGGTAACATGCACTGTCCCGCCGGTGGTATCAAACGATTCCGAAGATTGATTGCGCACCTTGTAATTGACATTTGCAAGCCAAACTCCACCACCCTGTGGATCCAGTGTGTAGCTGTCCGCATCCAACCCGTCGAACAGTGCCGGTGCCGTATCCTCAAGCTTAGCTGCGATCCTGGTTTCGTCGTCACTTCGCCACAGGTTGAAGATGAGCGTTGCCGTTGGATCACGACCTATATTCAATTGCCGGGAGTCGAATCGCTCGATACAGAATATCTCGTCATCGGCAGGACCAGACAATCCAGTCCACAGGGTTGACTCGTCTGGAACGCTCATACGAATCGAGCTCCAGCGTTTTGTTTCATCCACTGCAGCATGGCACCAGTGTTCTTTGCAGTCTCAGCAGAGGATTTTTCTATAGTGTCAGATTGCAAACCGCGAGCGCCGAAAGCGTTAAATGTTCCTTTGGATTCGATGCGGGTCTTCGCTTCTGTGAGACTTTTTTCGGGATTGTACTTTTCCGTTAAAAGACTCTCGGGATCGAAGCCGAATTTATTCTTGCGTGCTTTGAAATCGGGTTTGAACTCTTGGACTGCTTTCACAGAGGATTCATAGTTTTGCTTGGCCGTATCAAACTCAGCGTTCGCCTGTCCCATAAGACTATCAGTCGCCTTGGCTCGATCGGTTTGACGCTGCTGGCGGTCTGTCTCCAGGCTTCCGATCATCGTCGCACGCTCGACCTGGATCTGCGACTGACGGTCTCGACGCTGTTTTTCGCGAGCGACGATAGCGTTTTCCCCACCAGCGAAGGCGTTTCCATTGGCATCTGCCGTTCTTTGGTCAATCGCATTGGTTTCGGCTGTAACGTTGATATCCTTGTCAAACATAGCCTTGAGCCGGATCCAGGCTTTTTGGATGAACCCGATGGAGGAATTCCAAGCGATCGTTAGTCCGGTCGTAAACAACGTCCAGGCCTGGCCCAGAAACGAAATCGTATCTGTGAACGTCGATTCGATACTTGTCCAGGCGACTACAAAGACATCGGCAAGACCCGTCGTCCACATGTCCCATGAGAACTTCCAACCCTCAATGAAGGCTAAGTAGTAACCATAGATGACATTGAACCCGCCACGAAAAGCTCGCGTGAGACCGGCCATTGCGACCAGGCCTGCACCTTCGAGGTTACCATCTGCAAGCGCCTTGCCGATCGCACCGAAGTACTGCGTTGCGCCATCATACATCCATGCGAATCCCTCGACAATTTTACTAATCCACGCTGCGATGAACTGGCCAATAGGACTGAGTGAATTGCCGATGAAGGACATGGCCCCGGACCACACGTTGGCTATTGTCTTGGCAACGTCGGTCCAAGTGATTCCCAGTGCATACATCGTGGCCGTAAGTCCGCCGATTGCAGCCGCGACCGCCAAGGCTGGAATGGCAACTGCGGCCAGCACACCAACGACAGCAATAATAGCGGTCTTCACAGCGATGAAAGCCGCAACCAGCGCTGGCCCCACCGCAATCGCCGCAATCTTAAATGCCAACCCCAGTCCAATGGCCGAAGCCCCGACAGAACCAAGTGCCGCCACAATGGGTGCGACCAAAGCAATGATTCCGCGATTCTTGTCGAGCCACTTGGTAACTGCAGCGGAAACGCCAATGATTATGTTGGTGATGCGATTGAGCATAGGAGCCAGCGCCGCACCGATTTTGTTATAAACGGCGGAAAGCGACATGCGCAGTTTATCTAAGGTATCGCCAAAGACAGCAGCCGAGGCCGCATCCTTCGACGACATAACCAATCCAAGGTCGCGAGCTTCTTTGGCCAAATCTCTCAGTCCATCCTTTCCCTCCATCAGCATCGGTAGCAGTTCAAGGCCGCTTTTACTAAACACGGAAACGGCTGCGTTGGCTCGCAATGCCGGATCTTGGAGTTTGGAAATGGCCCCTGCAAAGGCTTCAAATTGCTTGTCGGGTGACATGCGTGCCAGGCTTCGCAGATTAAGACCAAGGGATTTAATGGTATCGACAGCCTCATCATTTCCCTTGGACGCTTTCACTATGAGGATTTGCATCTTGGAAAATCCTCTGCCCAAAGTCTCCAAACTGGTATCGGACAGCTTGGCTGCCAATGACAAGGCACCTAGTGATTCCACCGAAGCGCCCGAACGCTGAGAAAGATCATCTAGAGCCGAGCCAGCATCTGCGAAAGACTTCGCCGAATTGAGAATCCCACTACTGAGAGCGACCCCGGAAAATAGCGTTCCGAGCTGTAAGCCAATGTTTCGAACCGAATCTCCGAAGCCTCGAATCTGCGTTTGAGCCGCGCGGAGATCGCGACCCAGCCGTGACGAATCGGCAGCGATTTCAACGTACGCACGTCCAGCTCTCACATTGCTAACAGACATGGTTACTGTGGCCTCCTGTCCACGAATATCGATTTGAGGATCTTGAGATCAACCTGTTCAATGGGTGGTTGCTTTTGTTTCGCCTTACGGGGATGAAACCTAGCGGCCGTGAATGGGGTTGGATTCTTTTTCTTGTCTCGATTTACCTCGGCAATGATTGCCATGATAGAAGCCGTATGGTCCCAAAGGTTATCTTGCTGCTTCTCGACCATCCAAACCAATTCACGAAGTGTGAAGTCGCTCGGATCTACGTGGAGGATTCCTGCAAGACCGTAGCCGAATCGCCAGACTTCCCACTCGTCTCGCGTTCGATATCTGCTAGAGCCTGGTTGGTTGCCGTCTGTTCCATCTGCTTTAGCTTGCTGATCATTTCGGTCAGAAGCTTGCCCTTCTGACCTCTCCGGAAAAAATTTGCTAACCCCTCCAATAGCGCACTACTGGCACAATCGAGTGCCTCTCCATCCAGCGAGTCCTGAAAATTATCGAGACTGATTCCACGCGCGGTGCATTCGGCGCTGCACAAACAGAGAACAATGTCTCCCACAAGAAGATTGTCGAGTCGCATGCGACCGATCGTTTGATCGATTTGCGCGACATCGAGTATGTTAATATCGCATTGAGCTAGAATCCTTTTGCAAGTTGAGTAGGATATGGCGAGTGGCCAGGTGCGGCCTAATGTATCTGTGAAATTTGGCATGATGGTTTTAGGCTCCTACCGTTCCGGTGATCCAGGATGGGGCGTTGATGGCATAGGTGGGTTTGATGGAAACGTCGGTCATGATCGCGTTTTCCAGCTCTTCGTTTCGGCTGAAATTGAAGATACTGCAGGTGGCACGCAGTCCTTGGCTGGCTTCCCCGCCCGAGTCAGCGACCATTTTTCCGTCCATGATTGCGAACTCGACAGCGCTATCAGCGAAGAACGCCGTGTGAAATGCAGTGTGGTCGTCATCGGCCGTATCCCAGACCATTTGGAATTCGATCGATGCGGACTTGAGGGTGCCGATAAGTGCTCGCCAGCCATCGTTGCCTCGCGTGCTAACATCCGCCTCTCCCTTCTCGATCGTAAGGGTTACATCCTTGACATTCTTAACCTCGTTCCATACTGGCGATCCGTATGATCCCGTGTTGCGATACAGCTTGGCTTTGAGTCCGAGTCTTACCATGATGTTATTGCAAACTCCTTTTTGTTTTATTGGCGGGTGTTAGTTGGACTGAACGGCAGAAGCCCACAGTTCAGGTAGTTTTGGCTTGGCCACTTCGAGTGCCGGTCCCATGAAAGCTCGCTTGGGATAGTTGGCAACGCCGCCCGTGGCTGCGAATCGAAACAGCACATACTCATCGTGGATCCGTTGAGCACGCTCGACCTGCTTAGCGGAAACCAGAATTGGCCGTGCGAATCGTTTTGACCTGGGTGAAGGTTGGCTTATCTCGCGAATCGGTCCACGTTCTCCGATGGAAAAAACATGGCCTTGCGCTCGCTTTGCCCGACGTCTGACGCGGCCACCGAATTCGTTTACTTCCGGTGCCGTTGTTCCGTCTGCGTTCACAGTGTTAGGGAATAAGACTGGACCGATGACAACCGATTTGGTTCGCGGGTCGAAAATATACAGGATGTACGTCAGACCTTGGCCGCGTGGTTTGTGCCTCGATGGAGGCGTACCGGGTGCCGAGGCTTTCTTTCGAGATCGCATACTGTTTTGAGCAATGCGCCGAATAAGTCCACCACCTTTGGCAAGAGCTGAGGCTGTCTTTCGATCCATGTACTGGGTCACAAGCGCACGATCAAAGAAGAAATTCTTTGCCTTGGCTGGTTTCATCGTGATCATAGAAACGACCTCACTTGGAGCGAGATGATCGAAGTGAATTGCTTGTTATCCCGCAGCAACTGCTGGTCGAAGATCGGAGCTATGCGGGCTTCAAGCACGCACGAGACGTTGTCCAATTGTGCACCGTCGAGGTTCAATGCCATCGAATCGACCAATGCTACATACGGATCAATGCCAGCAAGGGTCGACTCCACCCTGGCAAGAACCCCGACTTGGATGGTTGAATTCTGTTGGTTGACGGATCGCGTCAAGTTGCTGCGTTCGACTTCAGCTGGCACCACGCAGACTTTTATTCCTTCCTCCAATTCAGGCAGCGTGAATCTTGGCTGAAAATACCGTACCGCCTCAAACCGCATTTCATAGGTGCCGTCATGGGAACCGGTATTGAGCAGTTCGACAACCTTATCGCAGAGACGAAGAATCAAAGGAGCGGTCATACGAGGTCCTCATAGTTGGCGTTTGCCTCGTCTGGGACTGTACACGTTCGATCGTGCAGCGTCTTACCGGTGACTAGATCGATCAAGCGGAAGCGGTATTGACCAACACCCGCGCTGCTCGACCATGGCAAATCCACAAGTAGAAGGCCATCCTCGTCGGTCTGGCCGTCGAAGCTTACGTTTAGGAAGGCTAGATCTTGATCTCGTCCTACCGAACTTGTGGTAATTACCACGCGAACCTGTTCATTGATTGCACCTCGCGATGCTTGGAGTCTCACTCGACATGTATCTGGCGCTGATGGCGGATCCAGCGGCGAAGAAGTTAAGCTTCGTGTGAATGTAGCATCCTCGCTAACAGTCAAGGCAGAATCCACAATGGATGAGAATCCGGTCGCAACGATCGTAACTGTGTAATTACCTGCGTTTAGCGCGACAGCGGCCACCCCCACAGTGTTGGTGATGACGTGAGCGACAGTTACGCTGCTCAGCTTAACAGTGATGATGGCTCCGCGAACGGGGACACTGTCGGACGTTACGTTAATCGTGACCACGAACGCGCCAGAACCGGAATCAAGTGGCCCAGTATTGATTTGAAAATACTCGATTGCCTGGGACCACGAGCTTGGTTGACTTGCTCCGACAAACAGTCGCCACAGTGAAGCGACAGATTCGTCCAGGTCCGCAATGTAATATCCTGTGTTGGGAGCAGCCTGCTCGACTAGCTGCACCCGTTTAGTAACCCAGTCAGCCAACGAGCTTCCCTCTGGAAACGCATAAAGCGTTTGACCGGTGGGTCGAGTTGTGCTGACTGACTTCATTTTGGATTTCTAAGCCACGGGAAACAACTTGAACATTACACCTTGGGCGGATTGATGGCAGCAGCGACAGCGGCAGCAATCGAGGCCCCAAGTGACTTGAGCGACACGTCGTCAAGCGTAATGGAGCGCATTGTCACTGCGTCCCCTGCACCTTGCTGGACTGGGTTCCAGAGGTTATCCGTGGCAACGTCCCGATGGGCCGTGTGCTGCTTTTGCAGCGAGTCGATATTGACTACTGCATTCTTGCCGACCATGTTTGCCGTTTCCACCGCGTTTTGAAGCGATTGGTTAGCAATCGCCTGGCGTTGATTGTCGAATTGCTGAGCGTCGCTGATAAGTTTGTCAACGATCGTTCGGTTGCGCTTGATCGACTCCAGCGATTCATGCTGGTACTCGTCGTATGTACGTTTCATGTTCGCAAACAAGAGTCGTTCATTCTCCGAGGTGTAACCAGCTTGAGCGGTAGAAGCTTGCTTGAAGCTCTCATCCATGCCGCTTTCAAATTCACGTTCACCAAGGTTTGGTGTACTTGTATCTACCATTTTTTCAAATCCTTAAAACAAGAGTGGACTAAACTTAAACACCAACAACATTGATCTTCTACGAAATATCAGGGATCGCGAATTTCGACATGATTTGATCTACATTGATTTCTTTGTAGTCAGGATGTGTTTCCTTGAGCGTGACGAGGATCGCAGTGCAGAGTGCACCGACGGAAGCCATCACCGATTGATTCACAGGAGTATCCGAACCTAGCAAGAGAGACAAATCGCCGTTAAGCACTTGGTTCAACTCAGCGATTTGCTTGACTCGGAAGCCGATTTCCGTATCTTGCTGTTTAACGGTTGCCGTCAGTTCTTCGACCGTTTGCTTGAGTGTGTACTCGTTGTATGTAAAACCATCGATCTTGGGAACTGCAGTACCGGCAATGCGAGCAGCTAATAACGCTTGAGTCGCGTTCAAGTTGACTGTGATCTCAGACTTTGCCTTAGCCAATTGAGCAAGGTTCGATTCTCGCTCCCGTTTGGTTTCGCCGTCCTCGAATACCAAGTTGATGTAAGTTTGGAGCTTCGCGTAGGTGGAGTCCGAGTAGACCCCCACTTTGATCGTGATGCTCTTCTTCTGCGTTGGATGCAAGTTGCCTTCAAAGGCGTCTGGTCGCAGGTACACGGCTGGGCCATTAGACTCCGACCCTTCGGCTTGATCCTTGGTTGCTGGAAACAGCTCCGCGACCTTATCGAAAGCTGAGTTCCAAGACTCCGTTACATCCACTCCCAATCCAAGAGCTTTAGTAAGCACATCGGACATGCTAGGAGAATCAGTCGGTTCTTCGTCGAATACAAACACATCCTGGCGGACAACTTGATTGTTTATCCAGCCGGTGATCGTAGTTTTAATCTGTGGAGCTTCAGCGACGAGCTGAGTGCCTTGTCGACCTTCGCGGTCTTGTACGGCAACTTGCGTTACCCCTGGAAACAGTACAAGTTTGATTGACGAAAAATAGGGTTTGACGAATCGAATTTCAGGCATAATCATTCCTAAACAAAAGTGAGAGACTTGAACGTGCCGCCATCGTTGAGCCAGATTTTGGTAGTACCGGACGAAGTGTTTTTTATAATCCTAGTGAGTCCAGTCGCCAAATCGGCCCCGGTCGGGTCTGTTGACAGCGATTGGAATGCTGAGGTTACTGTTCCGCTAGTGGTTATGTTGCCTGTCTCGCTAATCGACACTTTCAGCGTATTGCCATAATCATAAAACGCGGCGAGATTGCCACCACCTGCGGGTGATGCACGACGGAATACAGCACCTGCATCTCCGTATGCACTCGGCAGATTCAGACTCAATATTCCATTCGACGTGAACGCGTAATAGCTTCCACCAAGCGTCAAGCTTTGCGTTGCGTTTTGGATGGTTAAGTTGTCAGAGTTCGTTTGCAGTTTCGGATAGGAATATGCTCCGGCTACACTCAGGTCGAGTTGTAGGTATTGTCCGTTGGCACCTAGTTGCTTGATGATGCCGCTTGCGGTGATGTTGCCGTTAGGAACGACGAGCGAAAGCGGAACAGTGATGTTTCCTATCAAGCACGTATTGGCTGTACCGTTATTTGTTCTTGATCCAATCGCTACAGCATTTTCAACACTGTATGCTTGGTACCCAATCGCAATCCCTCCGGAACCGTATGAGGTTGCTGTGCTGGCCTGCATCCCGATTGCAATCCCTGACCAACCGGCACTAGCGCCGTACCCAACCGCAACTCCAGCGTAGTTGGCTGTAGTTCCTACTCCGAATCTTTCACCTGTGCTGTTTTGTGGGGATGAGACTGTGCCTGATGCGGTGATGTTGCCGGTTACATCGACCCCAATATTCTGTTTCAGTGTGAGTACATTCGCGGAACCCTGTTTTGCAAAACTATAATAGTCACTTGAGTTTACATAATTGTACCAAGGAGTACCGTTGTAGTTGAGGGCAAGAGTTGGACTCGACCCGCCAGTGCTGTTAATTGTTACTGTGCCAGGTATAGTTAATGCCCCAGTCGAATTTGCGATACTAAGCAGCACCGCAGAATCCGAGAGTATTCGCGTCAAACCTGAATTGTTTTCAAACTGCGTTATCGCACCACTAGTTCCACCATCAAGAATCAATCTTGGATTTGTACCCCCCGCACCCATTCTGACGTTGACGTATCCAAGAGTTGCATCGGTGGTTACAGAGCCTTTCGCTATGATATTGCCGCTTGCGGTTAGGTTCGTGAGCAGCAGCGAGCCTAGTGCGTTGTTGGCTGTAGTGCCGATTTGCAAGACATTAGCGGCATTGCGAGATAGTCGGGTGTCACCACCACCTGTTCCGTCAGCGTTACCGTGCCAGCTAACATAGTGCGAATCACCAAAACCCAATCTTCCTGAACCACACACAACCGTTCCTGCTGATCCAACTACATGGAGGGCCATATTTCCAGCCCCTCCATTAACAATTATGTTATTTGCTTCAAGGTTATTGCTGCTTATTGTTGGAGCCGCTCCCGATGTTGGCCCTAATGCAAGTGTGCCTGATGCGGTGATGTTGCCGCAGGCTATTGCTCCAGCCGCATCGTTTGTCGTACCATTGCTTCCTACTCTTAACGTACCGGATACTGAACCATACAACGACACGTTAGTCGTCCAGCGTATTGGATAAGCATTGTTAGGAATAACGATACCACCGATAGCACCGTCACCCCCAAAACAATAAGCGCTGGCAGACTTTACCCAAGTAGTTGCTTGAGCAGATGAATATTCTAACCCATTGGCTGGTGGCGTAGAATTGCCAGTTACCGCCAAGCACACTCCCGTAACTGTGCCTGATGCGGTTAGGTTCCGTAGATTTAAATCACGCAAAGTTCCCGTAGTACCGTTGTTGATTTGAACTACACCAGCAGCAGCAGTAATGGCAGTAGGATAGACCGCATTGTAAGTATCACCGAAGAAAATTTTGGATTGTGCTCCGGTCCCACCACTTCCGTCCGGTATGAACAGTCCATCATTTGCCAGACGATGCCTAGACAATCCAATGGTGGACAATGCTACAAATTGTGCAGCTTGAAAAATAGCTTCTCCAGCATATGCATGAATAGAACCGATGTTTGCCGCTGACGAGTCTTTGAGTTGCAATATCGTTTCGTAGCCACCCGCAATTCCTTGAACCGTGAGGTTTTTTAATGACGTAGCACCACTTGCGGCGAGTGTGCCGCTTGCGGTGAGGTTCCGTAGATTCAAATCGCGAAAAGTGCCAGCCGTACCGTTGTTAATTTCCAACGCAACGCCGCCGGTTGCAGCGGGCTGAAGCCCATAAGTAACAGTCCCACTAGCTAGTCCGGTGCCATAGGCGGTCCAGTAGCATCCGTTATTGCCGTGCTGGATCAAGCCCCGAAACGTGCCGCCGGATGGATGGCTCCAACCCGCAGGACTGACTCCAAAAAAACCAAGCTGAAACGTGCCGTAACTAGCGACACCGCCGATCGCGGTGTCGTCAAGAAACTGTGCGGCGGTGGCGTTTGTGAATGCCCCCATATTGCGTGTCGTTGCTCCGACTGTGCCATTGATGTTGATCGATGCCGTACCGCTTGCGTTGGTGACAACTAGAGCCGAGGGCGTGCCTAGATTTGGAGTCACCAACGTCGGGCTGACCGCTCGAACCAATCCACCCGTACCCGTCGCAGCTACGCTTGATTCTGAGATCGCACTTGCTGCTACTGCACCGCTTGCTGTGATGGTGCCTGTTACGGTTTGGTTCGCCGTGAACGTGTTGGCTTGATCTTTGAACGCAATATTCCCAGGCAGGTCGCCCGAACCGTGTGAGTGCGCGTTAGGTGGAAATAACAACGGCTTGTCGAGGAGGGATGCCCACAGCAAGTCTGATGGTTTTAGACAATCTGTTGGTACGCCTGCTATCACGGGAGCGCTCATAAGCTTACGATCACTCCGACATAGCGCGTGTGAATTCGCAGTTTGTAGCCGTACGGATCACAGAATCGATACGATTTCTCGGATCCGAAATTGCTGACTTCGTAGGCGTGCAGCTTGCCGCCAACCGTTTCAATAATGCGATCGCCGACCTCGGGTAGGATTGGCATTTCGTCTAAAAGTAGATTTGCGGCTGAGATGAGAAAGTCGCGAGACTCGATTTCGACCAGGATGCCGCTAGTATCCGTGAGCTCGAACGTCGATCGTCCCTTGCCCGCCTGCACAGGAACCGTGAGCGAACCACGACGGTACAGCACGCTTGAGGCTGCGTAATTGTCGATCTGATCGCTTAGCCATTGGCTTCCTTGCTCAAGTATGTTGGTCATTGTGAATGGCTCCTACGAATCAAACCGTCGATCAAACCTCAAACCCAAAACTACGACTTGGCCACGTCGGCCAACTTGGCTTTGACGGCGGCTTCCTTGTCAGCCGTCTGTTTCTTTAGCAAGGCATTTCGAATGATTTGAATCTCCGATTCGTCGAGCCCATCGGATAAATCGATTGCCGAAAGCTCCTTTCTTGCCGCGATCAATCGGTATGCACCGACCCCGACGAACAACAGGACCACCAGTAGGATCATGAACACGATCAAAACGGTGATTCCCACAAACAGAGCACTAATGAAACTTGTTCCCATGGCATTTACCTAAATAGTTTTAGAAGGATTGTGAAGACACCGACGCAAAACACACCAAAGCAGAGCAGCCCGCAAGCTGCCATGAATAGCCCAACCAACAAACTGAACATGGCTACCTCCAAAGCATGCGAACTACCAGCATTGCACCAATGAGCAACACGAAGAAGAACAACACAAAGCCGAGTGCAATGATCGAGAACACCAGCCAGATGCCTGATGAAATCGAGTCCCTGAACAGGCCCGAGACGATGTTGTCGAGCGGGTTATTGTTGGGCTGCTGAAACGGACGCAACCGAGGGAATCGTAGGTCTTGGTCGCCATTTTGGTCGGGATAGCATGTTCCATCCGGACAATCCGCTTGGATCACACTGGGAACGTCGAGCTCCTCCGGGACGCGAGTTGTAGGTTTAGCATTCCGGGCAAGGAATGCGGCCGCCTTCATTTCCTGCAATAAGTCCGTGCCATTTGACGGTAGCGTGTTCCGGTCTGCAAAGTACACCACGCCACCATCCGGCCTGAGATAAGCAACCATTGGGAAATCAGTTCCAAGGGTTGATTGATACCGCTCTTTGAATAGCCTCGAGGACGGAGGAAACAAGGTGAAAGCGACAGCTTCTTTCGTCTGCATCAATTCAGGAACTTCATTAAACCACTTTGCGGGAATTTCACTTGGTTGGCCTACGATGATAAGCTGATTCTTGCCAGCGTCATTTGCTGGAAGATCCGCCGCATTCAAAATCGAAGCAGATCCAGAGCAAGCAATTATTAATAGTAATAGCGTTCGCATTATTCACCGATCTCCTGATGTAAGAGCGCCATTTTTCCATTTTTCAACGTTTGACGGGAAGCATAGGCTTGGTATGCTGCGATCCGCTGCTGTGCGCTCAAGCGTGCATAGCAACTCTCACAGAGGAAGGTGATTGGCGTACCGTCCGCGGCCCAATCCGTGTGCCACTCCTCACCCACATGCGGTTTCTTACAGTTCGAACAGATGAAAGACCCTGTCTTGTTCTCAGCTCGCGGCGACTCTTTCTTACGCAGTAGCTTTTCGACTTCCACATGGGGACGACATGTTGGACAATCGCCGTTCTGGGGCTCGAGGGGATTGATTGCGGGATATTCTCCAGTCGATGGTTTGATTCCGGTCGCTTGGGTCACAGAAGGCTGCGGCTGCACGATCGAATAGGAAAACGTGCAGTCCGAGGGATCGATCACTCTGACCGCTTGCGTGGGAACGCATGCTTGTTGTTGAGCTGGAGCACAAATTCGGGATTGTCGATTGTCCCGAATCCTTGAAAACAGACCGTTTTTGACTTCTTTAGCAGCATCCAGATTCACCGGACCGTATTTCAAATTATTGACCGATCGCTCGACGTCTCCGATCGCTCCCGATTTGGGTCTGAAGATGTCCGGTGTTAGCGTCGGCTCATTATTTTGGACACAAACCGCAGCTCCGATCGCTAAGGAAAGCAACAGGACCATGCAAATCAATAAAAGGCCTGTCCCAACGGACACTGATACAACGATTACTCTTGACATTAGTACACCTCGTAGCCTTGGAAGGGGATGGACGGCGCGGGATTGAGCAGTGGGATAGCACAGAAGCCACCAAAACCTCGCCACTCAGTTAGAAACTGTTGCTTTGGGATTGGGATAAATCGCTCCTTGCGATTGTTATCAAGCAGCCATGCAACCTCGCGGCCCTGCCAATTGGAGAATCCACAAAACGTCACGCAGTGATTCGGAAAGTACCAAATAATGGCTGCGCGGCGCGTGCGACTCGCCCACTCCAGAAACTCGGGATCGCCGTATTCGTGGTCTCGTTCCGGAGCAACGAACTTGATTCCGTTGGCTGCCCATTTTTGTTTGATGCTGGTTTCCGTCTGACCGCCAGCGTACGACTTGCGAAACCGTTCAGCCAATTCCGGTTTGTTATGCCACTGGAGGGCTGAACAGGTCGAGGCGATAACACACGAACCGGATCCGCGAGCGTCGGGCCAGTTCTTTTGCCGAAGAGCCAGAGGCACGTTCGCAGCCGGAACTTCCAAAGAGGGGCGGGCGAGCTCTCTCCATTGCTGCTCAGCGCAGCCGGTGAAGAGCATGCCAATCAATAGGATTACGATTGTTGTCCAAACAGTAAAGTTAGCCGCTCGAACCATTTTCATTCCTTTGCTCTATTTACTGGTTTGACTAGTTGCCAGATTTTTCAACGATGGCTTTGATTTGGATGATGGTCGCTTCCGCACTTGCCAACTCGCTCTGCAAGAGCCGGTTGTTCTTCACTCCCGGTTTGCTTAAGGGGTAAGCCGAGAAGATTTCCAAAAGGTCCGACTTCAAATCAGCTAGGCTTTCGCGTAGCTGTTGGTTTTCAGCGTTTAACTTGGAATTCCAAAAGAACATGGTCCACCTTGAATGAGTGAGAGGGCTAGTTGAAGTTGATGGTAACCTTGACCTTGGTAAGCCCGTTGCCTGCAGCCTCAACGCATCGGCCCAGTGGAATGATGCCCGCACCGACTACAGCGCTCGTCGCAAGCTTGGTTGCAGTGACGAAATTGACGTCGTCCCCGACCGCGAACGTGGTCGCACTGGCTTTGTCGCAGTTAAAGATTGCGCCTTGCTTGCGACAAATTCCAGCGGTTTCGTTGGCAGCAATTGGCCGATGCGTGATGCCAAGTGGCTTGCTATTGGCAACGACCACTTCACCGGCAGCCAGTGCGGTACCTCCGTTGGCGTAATCGATCGCATCGCCGTGTTTAAAATATTCGTGTGACATTCGTTATGAGTTCCTTTTCCGAGTAATACTGTTTATTGATTCGAACACAGCCAAATCGTGACTACGCTTCGCCCTTAGACTTCATCCCGCCACGTGGGTCTTGAAGAGCCACACCAAAATCGTGATATCCACGCATCTTCACGCCCAAGATGTTGAAGTCCGCTTCGGCCGTTTCGATCGTGGGAGACTCTTGACCGTTGAGGAATGCGACTTCAATTACCGGCAGGTCATTGGGGTCGGCAAGCAAATACCAAGCCTTGCCGGATGCGCCCGGATAGGTCGCATTGCCCAGGTAGCGGCTTACTTCGACTCGGTACTTGCCTTGGTGAGGGTTGCTCGTGGTCGACTTGGTGTTGGCAGTTGTGTCCCGCATTTCCAGCGCCTTGTAGAGTTGCGCCGCAGTGGTCGAAATGGCTGTTGGAACCAGCATGATTTGAGGCATGATGCCGACTGGCTTGCCGTCGGTGTCTACCTGGTCCATGAATGTCGTTTCACCAAGCGTCAATCCATCAATCCCAAGGTTTGTATTGGCTCCGAGGATATAGTTCTTGTTACCGGCCACGAAGAATGCAGCGTTGTTAAGGAAGATGGTCCAGAAGATGTCATTGATCTTGAGGCCAGACCCGCGCCCTAGTTTCCGAGGCACAGTGGTAATGGCACCGAGGTCGTCGTTAATGAAATCCCGGCGATCGATTGCCAGCATGAGACCATACGTATCCGCCTTGTTGCTGTACTTTTCCTCGCCGAGCGTACCGCTAGCGATTTCTCCACCTGGTGCAACCAATTCGTACTGGTCTTTCCCGACAAGCCGGTAACTGGAGATCGTCTTGAAATCATTGACGGTTCGGACGGCGCAGATGTTTCGCCACACGCGTTCGACCGAGAAAAACCCCTCCAACAGAAACTTGTTGGCAACATTGGAAAGGATCCCGGAGACCTCAATCGTCGAGAGGCCAGCTTGAATCGACGGAGCGAACGCAAACCGGAGAACTTCACGCGAATCTCGGAAGTTACGTCCTGTATAGCCATTGGCCCACGCGGCTTCGAGGACAAGCTCCTGAAGTGTGATCCCGCCACGGAAACGACGCGTCGCTGCCTCGAGCGTCTTAGGTTCATACATGGATTCCACTTCCGAGTGGCGTGCGGCCAGCATACAGGCGGCTTCGAGTACTTGTCCTGTGACGGATCGATCGACCGATTGGATGGCTGGTGCTTGGGGACGTTGTGTTCTTAACATCTCTAACTCCGTTCGAGGGGAATCCCAACCTTCAGCAATAGCCCGGGCTTCGATGCCTGCATCCCGACCATCACAGATTTTGCGAATGGCAGCGATTCGTTTGAGTTCGGTTGCCAACGAGGCACGTAGATTTGTGACGGCATCCACGCTGGTGGGGATATTTCTTTGCACAGAACTTTCGTCCAAGGGTTGACTATCGTTGAGCGAGTTCGTATCGATCTTGCTATGAGCGACTGCAAACATTTGCCTAAGTGAATCTGTTTGTACAGCTGTCAACGTAGAAGCATCAAAACTATGGATTTCCAGCCAAGCGTCGAATGCGGTTGGCTTTTCCACAAGTGAGGTATCTCCCCCCAATGCGCCAGCGGCATCCTGGGTGGCTGCAATCTGGGCACTGGTATTGTCATCCGCACCCAATACCACAAAGCTAACCTCACCCAGCATGGATCTCCTTGCCACATTGATGGGACCAGTGACTTCTTGGCCATTGACGATAGTCGACTTACCCTCGGCCACGAATTCGACTTGGTCGGCTCGTGCGCCAATGGACGCTTGCCAAGCGAATCCTTTGTCGTTGAGCGAAATGACCTGTCGAGCCTTGGGAGAATCGCCCATGACTTGACCAGCCACAATGAGGGAATTGTTCATCACCGCGATGGAATCGGTCTGTCCAACAACGAAATCCACATCTCGAGTGTGATCCAGCAAAATTGGCCGTCGCTGCTTTCCCATCTGCATCCCCTGCAAATCGACGACGACCGGATATCGCCAGCCAGACAATTGCATCGGGCCACCTGTGTATGCCGTCATCGTGAATCGACGAAGCGTGGTTTCGTTGCCATCCGCAGGCGCAGCTTCGAACTCAACCGAGCAGGCTTGCAGATTGAGAAGCTTGTCCTCCGACTGCGCGAGGATATTGAGCTCGGTTGGTAATGGACTATTCATCGTTAGCAGCTGGGTCACTGAGAGACTCCTCGTTGACATCGGGGGGAAGTACAGGCACCGGAGCGCCGGGTAAAGCAAGACCAAGTTCAGACATCAGGGCCAATTCCTTGGCTCGCTGATAGAGGGCATCTTCCCAATCACGACCTTGGCGTGCATACTCGTACGCAAGGGTCGTTGTATGATTGGAAAGTCGAGTCGCTTGTGCGTTGGCCTCTTTCAATGGATCGACGTGCTCTTGACCGTCCCAAAACCATTGATGTGCCGAATCGAATGAGGTTGTTCGAACCGATTGGGGTAGCAATCCTTCGATGAGAATGGCTTCATTGAGCCACGCAGTTAGAATGCGATCGAGCACCACCCGTGCCATATTCGACTGATCGACACGGATGGATTTGAAGTAGGTTTGATGATCCAAACGCCCACTCGCATAATTGTAACCCGAAGAATTCCCAGCGGCCACATTGAATGGCATGTTGAGGCAGCGAGCAATTTCATTGAGGATTTCATGCTTAAATTCCGCATATGAAGTCGTCGGTTGCTCGGCGTGGATTTGACTCATCTTCCATCCACCAGGCATCGTTACCAGAGATCGCTTTTCTAGCTCGATCGGTTCGAATGGCTCGGCCGCATCGGCTTCGCCATTCGCGGGTGAGTCCGTGTAGAGAATCCCAGCAAAGTCAGCTGCTGTTTCTGCGGCTGCAATCACCGCCAGTGTGTAGCGTCGAAGTTGTGCGAACAGCGGAAGTGCCGGAGTGATCTCAGGGATGCCACGCACTTGTCCTGGCCGATCCACACGAAATAGATGCAACATGGCACCAGTCGCAACCGTTCCGAATTCTCCCCACGCAGTTCCGGTGTCACCTGGATGGGACTTGAGCACGTGGTAAAAGACTGGGTTTCCGAACGAATCGAATTGAATGCCATCGATGTAGTTGGATAAACCATTCACACCGAATGGAGTGGTCACTTGGTCTGCTTCGACCAACATCAAATCCAATTGAACAGGCGTTTGCACACTTGGGTTGCTGGTCATAATTCCGAATGCTTCCCCGTCTCCACAGCAAGCCAGTTTCATCGTTCGCAGTTTTTCAGCCAGACCGACGGCATTCGACCAGCGGCTGAATTCAATTTCGATCGTGCGATTGGCGGCAGGATCGTCGGTCAGCATTTGGAGTCGAGGACCTGTACCAACAATATCATTGGCCAACGTCAGTGAAATGCCACGTGCGTAGCTGTTATTGGCGATTTCGTAGCGAGCTCGATTTCGTAGAGTTCGCCGAATACTGGCTCCGTTGGCCGTCTTAGCCGACAAGCCATCAGCAGCCGACCAATGCCTGCGGTTGTCATCGTTGGTTACCGCCGCATCGTAGCGGGCATTCACGCGAGGTTTGAATGAGAAAGGCTGTCGGAACAAGCTTCCACC
>CAMDKL010000122.1 GCA_945900945.1 Pirellula staleyi DSM 6068 | reverse complement strand
TACCAAGTTGCATTTGGCGTGGGTCCTGCCAAGGGCTTTTTTTAAAGTGCCCCCAACGGGAAAATTTGCTTTGCACAGGCCTTCGGTAACCGCTTTGGCCGTCGCATAAATCGCAGCTCTTGCCGGCTCGCTTGCAACATCCCAAAGCGCCATCAACTCGGCTTGCCTAGGGTCATCGGCTTTGGCCGTTTCGTGCCAATCGCTGACAGCGGTCGTTAGATTTTTGCCGGTAGTTGGTGCAACAGTTGGAGCAACATTTCCAGCCGGCTCGTTTCCGCCTTGCAAATCATTGGCGAAAGTCGTTAGAGCGTCGGATTGTGGTTCCGAAGGTCGCGGGTTCGAGCCCCGTCTACCACCCTCCACAAAAACCCTGTTTTTACCTGAGAAATGCAGGGGTTTTTCGTTTTCCAGCCCGTTTTCTGTCGATGGCTCAATGGCTCGTTTGTTGCCACTAATTGCCAGAGTTTGACACGAATTGACGGTAGCTACTGCAACAGTTACTGCAACAATTCGCGCTTACCCATCGGTGCCAGTCGCTCGCTTACGTTCCGACGGTCTAGGGTTCGACGCGGATAGTCATGGCAATGACGCGACCGCCCCGGCAACATCCAATAACTTTGGGTGAACGTCCAGGCTTCTACCCCGTTCATCCGTCTTGGCAATGCTGGCAGTCGCCAAATCCCAATCGTTAAGAGTTCATCAATTCGTAACACAGGTGCACGAGGCAAACGAAGGCCTCCGCCGACTTTTTCTTGGGTGATTATTTCCGACTCCTGGTATTGCAATAGGTTGCATTAGTGCAATAGGATGTAATACTAAAAAGCGAGTTTAAGGACCATGAAATGCCTTTGGAATGGAAATGTTGAACACGTCGAACAACACTGGCTTACTGTGGAAGATGTGGAGCATGTTCTAGCCAATCCCACTAGGCATAGTGTTAGCCGCTCATCGGGCTTTCCGTGTGTGTTTGGATACACACCCGAAGGACTTTTCATTATTGTGGTTTACGAACGAATCGACTCGTAAACGGTTGACCCCATTACGGCTTACGAGATAGAAGGAGGTTAGGCTATGCAACCGAAAAAAGTCCGCGTACCGACTACAGAGCAAGCTAAACGCCATGCGTCGGCTCGTGAGACGATTCAATCGGAGCTTCCACCTAAGCGCCGATCTATTGCCACCCCCTCAAAGGGTTCGATAGCCGATCCATTGCGGAATGCTCGGGAGGCTCAGGCTGGATTTTCAAGAACAGCGAATTGCGACAAACTGGGCGAGCTGCGCAGATTAAAAACCGGAAGGAACTTATGGTTCCCAGCACTATCGCTTTGCTTTCGCTTCTTCGCGAGCGGCTTTCAGCGCCGCAGTTTCATTGGCTAGTTTGTTTTCTGGACCAGCTGGGAAATACTGAACATCGTCGTTCAAGTAATATGGGCTTGGCAGGGTCTGGCCTGCGACTTGGACTTGGCATCCAGTGTTGGCAGTGACTCCCAGCGAAACCGCTGCAATGGCCATCCAGACACCAAGGGTGGGTTTCTTGCAATTCAACATTTCTGAATTTCCGTTATCCTGGGGCAAGTACCGATCTCAAACGGTCGGCTCGATGCTGCGTCGAACTCAATGTAAGCCGACGATACTGACGGTTGTATCGGACGTTCCTGATGTAGGCTTGAGTTAAACTTTGCCGGTTTCACAAGTCGATCTGTTAGCGTCGGAAGAAGCTTCGGTGCATAATGGTTTTGCTAGCACAATGTAGCTTGTAAGAAATCGATCAGTCGCGAAGGAGCCGGAAATGCATTTAATGATATCATTAGTTCTGACTTGTTTTTTCGTGCTATCTGGTCAAGCGTTGGCTCAGCAGAATTCCGTGGGCCCTAAGGTGCCAGCCGCCAACATGGTACGCCCAGAGTATTACACAGCCAGCGATTTTTTTGCGGACGGTCAGGTATCTCAGGCAGCAATAGTTCTAGAAGCCGCACTGTCACAATCTCGCATGGTTAACAATCAACGGGGCATCGACAGCGTACCTCCCATGGTAAAGATGGGGGAATGCTTTTGGGAGCAAAGCGACATTGGCATGGCCTTAGAAAAATTCGATGCCGCGTTGCAGATATCCTTAATGTCACAGCGATGGCTATCCTTGCTTAGACCCTCGACGGGCAACATCCGCGCCGAAACTCGAATCCGCGAAGTGCCTTGGGCGATGAATTCGCGAGGGACTCAGATGGGTGCGTACAGCGAAGCTTGGCCGATTGCACTTGGTTCGAGCGATTTGTTACTTGAAACGGCCGCTGGACAAGGGGTCTCTGGCAAGGTGGTAGCGATTGACGCGTTGGAGGTTTTGCGTTGTCAAGCGATAGCACTCCGACGTCGGTTTCAACTGCTAGGCCCACTGGCAAAACATAATCCTCTCACACGTCCGTTATTGGATGCCTTTAGTGTCAATGTTACGGGGCATTCGGAAGCGATCCAATCAGCTATGAACATCTGTCGTGCGTTGGCCGCTCTCGGAGCCGGAGAGCGGGTCGCGTCTACCCAGTTACTGAAGCAGAATTTGAGCTTGGCCAACGGTCTGGATCACCCGTTATCCGCCATCGCACTTTTGACACTAGCGGATCTCGCAATCGACTCGAATGATGTATTGGTCGTAGAGGAGCGGGCAATAGAAGCCTCGATCGTCGCCGCCAGGGCCGGGCAAATGGATCACCTAGCTGAAGCTGTGGAGTACTTTTCGACAGCCGGATTTGCCAATGGGCATGATGCGGCCATCGGCAAGATGCTTCAACAGATCATTCAATGGTCTTTAATCAAGAGCCGGATGGCAACCATTCGAGGGCAAGTGGAATTTGCTAGATTATCCGCCTTGGTAGGCGATATTGATACGGCTAAGAAGCAAAACAATAGTGCAATCACAATGCTGCTGCCGAAGCAAGTTGTATTGCCACGAGCAGAGTCCGTCGTTCGCTATGCTCAGGCCAAAGTCGCGTTTCTCGACGGGAACATTCAGGAAGGAATCGAGAAGCTTTTCGAAAGCGTTGCTTACATGCACAACAACAAAGGGATCGGCTCACCAATATTGTTTCAGTTGGATTTGGCACTTCAATTGACGACAAGCAAAATCCTCGATGAAACGGTTGCCGAGGCGATCTTGGGGCAATTGCTGCGATCGCCGTCTGCTGGGCATTGGCGGGTTTACCCCTTGGAGCAATTGGATTGGCTCATGGTTGACAAGACCGAAGCAATCAACGTGTTGCTCGACATTCAGCTTCGAACGCGAAACGATTCTGAGCAAGCTGCGGTGTTGGATGACTCCATTCGCAATAGATTTCGCAGGTTGAACGAGCTGGAATCGCGAGTTTTTGACTTGAAAATCCTCTTTCACGGAGACAACCGGTTTGTCGGCAACACTACGGAAGCGAGTCAGCTTCGCAAGCAAATTCCGATCGTAGACCAAAACGCAATCAAGTTACAACAATTGTTAGAGCCGCTTCATACGAAGCCAAAGTGGGACTTGCGTAAATGGACCGAGGACGAGACTCGCAGGTGGGAATCCGCAATTCGATTGGCCGCTACGCAGGAGTCGTTGCTGTGGACATCCGCGATCGGTCCACTGGTTGTCGCCGATATTTTCCCTCCTCGCCATTCACAAGAGTCTCTAATCAAGTCTTTGAGACCCAACGACGCGGTGGTCATGTTCGCGTCACACGGCACTTCGATGCGAGGCCTCCTTTTCATTTCCGGAAAGTGGCAATCATGGAACGTCGCCGACTTTGGAAGTTTAGAACGAAAGACCGTGAACTTGTTGGGCGAACTGCTGGAACTGAAAAATCGAGATGGAAATCAGAGTGAGGTCCAAAAGAGTTGGGGGCTCGCGCGAAGGATTGAAATTCGAAATCAGTTGTTTCCGAAGGAGGTGTGGGCAAACTTGATTGCCGCCGAGCGTTGGATTGTGGTTCCAGACGCCAGTTTGTGGTATTTGCCTTTGGAGACACTGCCGCTATCGGATCTACCCAGCGCGTTGCCGTGTCTATCCGAGCACCGTATCACTTATTCGCCGACGCTCGGATTGGTACCGTTTTTATTAGATGCGAAACCGATGACCAAGTCGGTGCACGCAATCGACGTGCACGCAATCGACTTTCTATCGAAAGATGGACCAAGAGCAAAAGACTTGTACGAGGACTTAGCAGATAAAAAGCGATTCGTTTTTGAGGTACCGGGAAAGCCATCGACCAGCCCGCCGAGTCTTTTTTTTAAGATCTCGTCCGATTCCATCAACACTTACGCCGCGATGGACTGGAATTCGATTGCGCCGGTTTCAACGGATCAAAACCCGGACCAAGCCAATATTCGGTCATGGAATCGATTGCCTTGGGGGGCACCCTCGTCCATGTTGCTAGCCGGGGTCAATGCGATACCCCCTCCGCCTCAAGCCACCGGAGACGAATGGCTTCGCCTCATGCTGCCCTTGATAGCTCAAGGGACCCGGCAACTCACTATTTCTCGATGGCCGGTCGGCGGTGAAAGTACAGCAATGCTGATGCGTTCATTTCAACAGAATCAAGAAGATCTATCGGTATCCGAATCTTGGCGACGCAGTGTGCTGACGCTTTGGGAGGAGCAATTTGAACAAAGGAAGGAGCCACTTTTCAAAGGAGCTCCTCTTGTGAACCCGGAAAACATGGTCTCAGGTAGCCATCCGTTACTTTGGTCCGGCTACATTAGGATTGGCGACTCAAAATAGAACATATGTAGCTTGCGCATTGTTCCGGTAAATGCTATGTTATCGACATGAAAACGACTGAAATATCCACCGCAATCGTTGCAAATTCCTCGAATTCGCGTCAAGAAATGGAAGCAGGGTTTGCAAAGGCTTATCAAGCACAGCTCGCATGGAGCCAGCGCAAGATTACGGAACGTACCGCAATCCTTTCCAGGCTTCGGTCGCTGTTAGTTGAGTCGCGAAATATCATTGCAGACGCTATTGAGTCGCAATCGCGGCAAGACTTTCGCGAAACAATTGCGTCCGAGTTAATGCCGCTCGCGGATGCAGCGAAGTGGCTCCATAGGCGAGCCAAACGCATTTTAGCACCAAGATACCTCGACGGAGGTGGTTCGCCAATTTGGCTTGGCCGACTACGCTCGACCGTTCATCGCGTACCACATGGACTCGTGATGATTATTGGCACCTGGAACTACCCGTTGTTCTTGCCAGGTGTTCAAATCCTACATGCCCTGGCTGCAGGAAACGCGGTCGTCTTTAAGCCTGCACCAGGTTGCGACCGGGTGTCCTCTTTGCTCGTCAGTCTCTTGATCCAGGCTGGAGTTCCGATCGAACTGATCCTATTGCTCGATAGTTCTGTCGAATCGGCACAACGGGCGATCGAAATGGGTGTCGATAAAGTTGTCATGACTGGCAGCAGTCGGTCGGGACGAGTCGTGTTGCATTCGTTAGCGGAGAGTCTCACGCCATCTGTCATGGAGTTGAGTGGTTGCGATGCAATGTACGTGCTACCAGGTGCGGACATGCACCGAGTTTGTGACTTGATTGTGTTCGGTCTCCGGCTCAATGGCGGTGCAACTTGCATGGCACCACGGCGTGTCTTTGTGCCCCAGAAATCCTCCGAGGTTTTTCACCGATTATTGCTGCAGCGGCTGGAGGATCCACGACAAAAAAGCTGGACGACAAAGCTTTCACCGCAAACGTATCAACAGCTTTGGGACGGTGTTGAAGACGCATTCCGTCAGGGAGCTCGAGTTTTTTCGGGGCAGCCAAATCGCAATGCACTTGCGCCAGCCAGCCAACCGCCCGATCCGATTGTTTGCGGTCATCTTGTGCTTACCGATGTCACCCCCGAGATGCGTCTATGTGCGGCGGACCTTTTTGCACCGCTTGCAATGATCATACCTGTGGAGGACTGGTCGGACGCCCTGCGAGCCGATTCGCGATGTCCCTACGCACTGTCGGCTTCGATCTTTGGACCGATCGAAGACGCATTTCGCCTCGTCAAGTTCATCTCCGCTGGATTTATCACAATCAACGACGTGATTGTGCCATCTGCGGATCCAAGGTTGCCATTTGGCGGCCGAGGCGAAAGTGGTTTTGGCGTAACGCGTGGCAATGAAGGGCTCTTGGAGATGACTTTTCCGAAAGTTGTTTCGGCTCGATTAGGCTCTTGGCTACCGCATGCAAAATTGCCAGAATCTTCCGATCAGGAATTACTAGACGGCCTGCTACAATTCAGCCATCACCATAGACTACAAGCTAGATTACAAGGTCTCCTGCAAACAGTGCGAGCCGCGATGTCCCAACGAAAAACGGCTAGGAAAAGCGATCGAAATGAGCAGGCATCCAACCCAAAAAAACAAAATAGTTTCAAAACGAATTGAGAATTCAATGATCGAGCGTTCGGGGAGAGTACTAAATATCGGAGTCATTGGCGGAGGCCTGGCTGGTCTTGCTGCCGCTTGTACGCTCGCAGCGAGAGGGCATAAAGTGACGCTTCTGGAGAAGAACGAATGGGTTGGCGGGAAGGCCGCAGTGCTACATCAAGACGGTTTCCGATTCGATATGGGACCGACCATTCTGACTTTGCCATCGGTATTGCATCGAATTTTTCGAGAGGCCAATCGAAATCTAGAAGACTACATGCATTTGGTCGCGCTCGATCCCCAGTGGCGTTGTTTTTTTGACGACGGAGGGGTATTGGATCTCGTCCCGGACCTCGTCAAAATGAAGGCAAACTTAGAAAGATTCTCGCCGAACCCCAACGTTGGCCAAGGCTACGAGCGGTTCATGCAGATTTCCAAACGGCTGCATGACGTTTCCGAAAAATTCTTCTTTTGGAGAAGCGTCGGTGGAATCTCCGACACGATGGAGGTAGGTGGTGCGTTCTCAGCGACCGTCTTAAAGGATGTCTTGAGCCTACGCATGGGACGCTCGGTGGCTGGCTTGGTCCGATCGTGCGTTCCTGACGCCAGAGCAGCCCAAATGATCGATCATTTTACACAGTACGTTGGATCGTCTCCGGAAGCATCACCGGCTGTTTTGTGTGGCATTGCGCACATGCAGACCGAAGAGGGCGTTTGGTATCCAATCGGCGGTACGCGATCGGTACCCGAAGCCCTTTCGAAGCTCGCTCGTGAATTGGGCGTTGAATTCAAGACTCAAGTCGATGTCGCATCGATCGATTCGGATGGAAAATCCGTACGTGGGGTTACGACGACGACTGGGGAAAAATATGAATTTGACGCTGTCGTATCGAATTGCGATGCCGTACGGACCCACCGCGATTTGCTCAAGGGATCAGTGGCGGACAAAAAATTCGAGAAGCGACGCAGTTACGAACCAGCCTGCTCGGGAGTCGTTCTCTATCTCGGGTTAAAAGAGCGGTACGAGCACATCCTGCATCACAACTTTGTATTTTCCAAAGATCCGCACGAAGAGTTCGACTACATCTACAAACAAGGCAAACCGGCTCCCGATCCTACGGCATACGTTTGTGCTCCCGCTTCTACGGAACCTCAAGTCGCACCGCCAGGAGGCGAGGCGCTTTACATCTTGGTCCACACGCCTTATCTGCGACCTGATCACGATTGGTCGAAGATGTTACCAGCCTATCGCGAAGTGATCTTAGATAAATTGGAGAACACAGCTGGCATGAAAGGCATTCGCGACCGAATCGTATGCGAAAACGCGTTAACGCCAGAGGGGATTCATAAGCGTTACCGCGTATTGAACGGAGCCATCTATGGACTCGCCAGCCACGGTCGGTTCTTAGGCGCGTTCAAGCCAGCGAATCGTTCGCGTGACCTCAAAGGGCTTTATCTAGCGGGTGGTGCAGCCCATCCAGGGCCAGGCATGCCGATGGTGATGATGAGCGGCTGGATCGCCGGCGATACCCTCGACAAAGATATTCAAAGCGGCAAACTTGCCGCAGTTTGAAGCAAATGTGACGATTCAGGCACCGATTGTAGTTCTACAGGCATGGTGTAGTTCGCGGCGAGGTCAACACGAACATTATGGCAATGGCTCAAATAGAATTGCCTGGGCTCTTCCCTCGAAAGGCAGAGAGCCAAAAAACGATCCGTCCCGACAAATCGAATAGGGCTAAGAACTCGCCGCGTTACCGATCCATCTTTTCCTGAATATTCCAGCACAATGACAAGATCATCGGTTTGCTGCATCACTCGGGACACTAGTCCAACCACTCTGTTCAAGACACCTCGTTCAGCGTTTGCGAATTGCGGTGCGATCGAAATCATATTCATGTTCCTTCTGGCCTGGTGCAAGTAAAAGTAACTTCTGAATACATCATCGGCACCCAAGTGACACCTTAGGTCCGCATCAATACAAATCGTTGCTTTCGTCTCACGCACACCGGAGAATTTTTCCGAGCAACCTACTGATGTCGCAGTTTCTCCATGGGCAAACCTCCCTAAGCGACACTGCTTGACTGTATTCGAGTAGATTTTTTCTGCAAAGTCTAAAAAACCGCATTGTTCTGTCCACATTCAGGAAAATCCGATTACCATCTGTTGGCGATCGTGTGCTTATAACTGGTTTTTCTGAGCTGCGGGCGTTGGCGCGGACTATTCACGCCCCGTAGGGCTCTAGCCCACGGTTGTCATCTGTGAATAATCCGGGCTGGGGCCTGCGCTTCAAGTCGTGAAAAGGTGAAAATTGGCTGGTTATCTGTTGTTAACGGGTTCGACGGGACTGCTCGGTCGTTATTTAATGCGAGATCTTTTGGAGGGCGGGCAGCGGCTTGCCCTGCTGGTTCGGGGTTCCAAACGAGAATCCGCGTCCCACCGAGTCGAAGCGATTCTTCAGTTTTGGGAGCGGCAATCGGGTAAAACTCTTCCGCGTCCAGTCTTGCTGGAGGGGGATATACGTCGACCTTGCCTTGGACTCAGCGGCGATGACCAGCGATGGGTTGCGAGACATTGCAAATCGATAATGCACAGCGCCGCATCGTTGACCTTCCACGCGGATGGAACCGGGGAGCCTTGGCATACGAATTTCGATGGCACTCAGCACATGCTGGAACTATGTCAAGCAACCGGTTTGCGGCGATTGCATTACGTTTCGACTGCGTATGTTTGCGGATTGCGGCAGGGCAAGATCCTGGAAACAGAAGTCGACTGTGGCCAGACGTTCCGAAACGACTACGAAGAAAGCAAACTACGCGCCGAGTTGTTGGTGCGTGAGGCGTCATTCCTAGACAAACTCACCGTCTATCGGCCAGCCGTGATCTCGGGAGACTCGCAAACCGGCTATACGAATACGTATCATGGTATTTATCTTTACCTACGACTGATGGCTTTGTTGGTGCCACGGCAGCATGTAGGACCTGACGGAGTGCGAATAACGCGGTTACGACTGCCGCTACAAGGCGATGAACGACGAAACATCATTCCTGTTGACTGGGTTTCTAAAGTCATGACGCGACTTTACTTCAATCAGGCAGCCCATGGTCGGACTTTTAATTTGGCACCCGATCATTCCTTGACTGCGAGGCAGATGATCGATGCAGGCTATAAATTTTTCAACTCGACTGGAGTAGAATATGTAGGTTGTGGACCGATAGACCCTACGACCTACAACGACTTAGAAGCAGCATCGTTGCCGGGCTTGGCCATGTACAACAATTACGAAAGTACGGATCCGACATTTGACTGCACGAATCTAAAGCGATTTGCTGGTGACCTACCTTGCCCAGCCATCGATGAAGCCATGTTGCATAGCTATATTCGTTATGGACAAGAAGATCGTTGGGGCAAACGTCGGATCGACAAACCCGTCGTTCATTGGCAAGCTGCTGATTACTTTCGCGAGTTTCCTGTGGCGGATGATGTAAGTTACAGCATGGCCAAAAGTCGTTTGGCCATCGATTTGGTCGGACCAGGAGGTGGGCAATGGACTCTTGGACTGATGCCTGACGGTAGCTTGGTTTGTACCGCTGGGGTGCATTCGGATGCGGATTCGCTGTTGCATATGAGCGTGACTGAGTTCAAAAAGCTGGCGGCCCATCCGACGGGTTCGCAACAACGGCATGCTCTCGAGCAGCTTTTTCCCTTGTCGTGCGTTTCGGCTTTCGACTCCCGCGCGGAGGGCCATCGAGAGCGTGTTTTCTGAAGGTATCTCTAAAGTACCGCCAAGCCTATTGCGCGGTGCTTGCGGAACCGCGAGGTGACGCGCCAATGCGCTGGTTGAATGGCAATGGCCTCGCTGCACACAGAAATCCTTTTGCAAACAAACGCTCTTTTAGCGATCGGAATTCAGTGAAGCTATCAGGGTAAACCCAAACGGTGACGGTAGTGTGTTGGGAAGTGCTGGAGGCAAGCTCCAAACTCAACCTTCCTCCGGTTCCTAACGTTTCTGCCACACTCTCGTAGACAACATCGACGGTGGGGTCCAATTCAAATTTTTCCAATTCAATGCTGCGAGCGAGCCGAGCCGACGATCCGTTGGACATAATGCCACTTTGGGTCTTTAGGCTGTAGGTCATGAGGAAGCCATCGATCGGACCCAGTTGATTGACGAAGCGATCCTTCTGAGAATTGCGTTCTGCCGAGCGTCTCGCTTCACTCTTCAGGGATTCGATCAGTCGTTCCCAGGGAATCACAGCGGCTTTGCTGCCTCGCATCATGACATGCAATTCGCGTCCGAAGACGGTCTTGGCCATCGGCGTTGGTAGATGCTGCAGAACGGCAGTATTTTGCTCCATGGATTGAACATCCCCCTGCTGCTTTAGCAAATCAGCTAGCTGACTTTGAAGCTCGCTCATCTCCACTTCTGTTTCAATTCTTTCCTTTACAGATTGATCGATGCCATGCAACTCCTCTTCGACAAGCCGTTCGGCAATGGTGACCCGGTCCATAATTGCCATCCGCTCCGAATCGCGGTACGCGACTTCAAGATCATAATGATGCAACTCGTCACTTTGCTTTTGAAGATCCTGGTCCAATCGTTTGGTCTTGGCGACAGGCGATTCCAGCTGATCAACCTTATTCTTAAGCTCTTGCTCCACGACCATTTTGGCCGTTGCGTAACTCCGTGAACCGACGATAACAACGAGGATGATCAAAATCCCAACGAGGTTAGCGATGGTATCCATGAAGGCATCTTCTCCGATGGGAACATCTTCATTTCGCCGCTTGCTCATGTCATTGGAATCCTAGCGACGGTTAGGTAGCGTCAGGGGTACAACTTTGATTTCGACACCGCTACCTTCGAGCAAACGTTCCAGCCGAGCGACGCTTTGTTGAGCGTCGTTGGCCGCTTCGATGGTAAGGGTGGGCGACCAATACCCGCCGAGAACGGAAAGGCCCCAGGAGTCGACCCGTTTACGCATTGCGACGGCTAGTTGATTGCCTGCCTGTTGTGGTCCGTCATCCATGGTCATGCTGACCTCAAAGATGTTTGGATCTACGTCCGAACGCAGAAGCCACTTGTCCTTCAAAGCCACGATGTGGATGGAACGCGATACTGGAGTTGCTTTGCCCTCGGCTCGGGAGGCGGCCCAATCATGACCGGCGCTTACCGAAATCGGTTTTAAATCTCCTTCAGCCCGCACGTGCTTTGCCTTGGCCGGTTGACGCTCGGCTTTCTGGTTCATCGAGATCGATACGCTGGGGGAGGCATTGGGGTCGGCGGGAGACTGCGTTGGGCTTCCAGACGCGGACAGGCTGCTCCCTCCCCCACCCGTTGCCGTACCGGATGAAAATGCATTTGCACCAGGTGGTGAAGGAGCATTGCTAAGAGCCTGACCATTTCTACCCGCCGAACTACCGTTTGCACTCGCGTTATAGCCAGCGCTGGTGCCAGATTGCGAGGCTTCACCCGTAGACGAACTAGTTCCACCTTGGGCGTCAGAGGCTAAGCCGGCTGATCCTTGGTAGGCTCCAGCTTTGTTAGCCAAGTTCGAGATAGCGTCCGAGCTGAATTGTCCTTCATTCGTTGTTGGGCTATTCGCATTGGAATCTTTCGCTGATCCCTGCTGTTGCATGGCTAATTGCGAAGGAGCGTTTTGGCCATCGCTGAATCCATAACTACCATTTAGGTCAGCGGGTCCCTTACTAAACGCATTTGGATTGGGTGCTCCCGATCGATTGTCAGGAAGCCCCGAGTTGCCCGATGTTCCTACCGGCTGAGAAGTTTCCAGGCCATTCTTTTGAATTGCGCCCGAAACTTGGGAATTGGCTATTCCCTGAACTAATTGCCATTTTTTTTGTGTGCCGTTGCCTGTTTCCGATGCGACATTACCCCCTGAGCCGAGAGAGTTGATCCCACCGGATTGCTGAGTCGAGTTCGATGCGTCGATGACGTCCCAACCGTCTTCGCTTTCCTGTTGAACAATGTGACGAGGCATGGATGCAATGAGCGTTTTTTGACGCCGTTTCGCAATTTCTATTGTAGTGGTCAATTGCTCCTTTAAGCCGGCGACGCTAGGTGGAAACTTCAACTCCATTTCATTATCAACTAACTCGTAACCGTATTGATCATCCCAGCCGCCCATCGCTTCCCGAGCCAATGCAAACGATTGACTCCCATCAGGCCGGATGACTAGCAACGGATACGGTGGTTGAGAAATGCCAAAGGTTGCGTCCTTTTGTTGATAGGCAAGTCGCAATACGCGCAGCGCGGCATCCAGTGGATTGCCTGGTCCAAACGGTGGTTTTAGATCGTTTAAGGAAATCAACAAGCCTTCCGGTTGTACGACAATACCTTCTTTGGTGCACTCTAAATACACAGGACGGCGCGAGGTACCGTTGGCGCCAACGTAGGGAATAATCGCAAAAGCAGGTTTGCGTTTCTTTTGCTTGTCGATCTCATCGATTAACTCGCGTTTCTTTTGCTCGATTTCCTTTCGCAAATCGGCGACCTCGTCCGTCTTTCCAGAACGGTCAGCCTCAGTTATCGAGACATCCGATTGGATGCGTTCCATCTTGTCAACGAGTTGGTTCAGTGTTTTGGTCAAGCGGGAAATGTGATCCTCGATGTCAGCCAGGTCTCGGCGACGCCGCTCGACTTTCGATTTGAGACCCTCTCGTTGAGCCTCAAGTTCTTCGGACACGACTTGCATGAGGTCCGACGTATCTTTGATTTCCGCCATCGCATTTTCGACGTCGCGTTTGGCAGAGGCGTGCGAATTCGTAACCGTTAGTACGAGGATGAGCACCAGGGCTCCAACGGTGCAAAGCAACACCGCAAGGAATGGAAACAATGCCGGTACCGTTTTGTCACCACGTCGTTTGCTACCACTCATCCGGCACGCCTCTTCATCGGCAGGGTTGCTGGCATTTCCTTTTCGCCAATTTCTTCGATTGGCTCTTTTGCATTCGGTTCTGCGGATCGGCGGCGAACTGGCTGTCGACCCAAAAATCCGTACCGTTCCATTTGCGTCCCGAGAACAGCAACCGCTTCGGTCAAACAAATCGCAGCGTCATGGAATCGATCGACATCGGTCAAGCGTTCCAAGGTGGCTTGCAATGGTTTCTCCATCGAACGGACCGCATCATGCTTTTCGACTAGCAAGTTTAGCAACTCCGTCTGTGAGGACATCTCCCGTTGCTGCTGGTGCATCGCCCTCGCTTGATCGGATAGCGTTGTCTGCCATTGTTGCCAACGAGCATCAATGATCGCAGCTCCGTCTGACTGAACTCGGGCTATATGTTCGGTGTGCTTGCAAAGCGATTCATGATGTTTCGCCAACGCGGAATCGATGGCGGCCGCTAGACACGATTGGAGAGTGTCCGCCGAGCTGGAGGTCAGGTTTTGCCAGTGACCGTGAGCCGCCGAAATCGTCTGCTGCCACAGTTCGCTTTGCTTTTGAACAATCAGTTGCACCGAACTTAGAAGCTCGTGTGTGATGTGTTGAAGCGCAAGTTCAACGTTGGTCGTATCGTTTTTCTTTTCCTGCTCCGCCAAGCAAAGCTGCATGGTCTCGGCGACCTTGCCATCCATGGTAGAAAGGAGGGCACGCTCCGATCGGTTGACTCCAAATTGGACGAACATTGCCACCATAGTCGACACCAGGCCGACTGCGGTCGTGTCAAACGCGACATAGAGGCCGGTTGTCATGCTGTTCATGGCGTCTCGGGAACCGCTCGCCAAAGCTTGTGCGTCGATTTGTCTGAGCGTGTCAGAAATCCGTAAAACCGTTCCAAGGAACCCTAGCATGAGCATGGACCAGGTGACCATTCGAAACAATCCGTAACTGCTTTGCTGCTGATCCGCATCACGCGAGGCCAATTCGTCTACGTCTTGATCCAGTTGCTTCGTGTTTTTGCGTTTTAACTGGCGTTGCAGAATGGCAGAAACTCTCTGCCCAAGCCAACTTTCGCAGACCGCTGTGGACTGAGTCCGCCATAGTGTGTCAAACCAAAGAGCCTTCTGTTCGCCCGAAGCGCCGCTTGGCGTATCAGGTTGCGTCAGTGAAATATCTTCGAGGACCCAACTTGCTTGACGACTGAGCTTTCGCTGTGAAACGGAATAGCACCATTTGGTTGCAAGCGCTGCTATGGCAACAAAAAAAAGCTCCGCAGTCGCTACAGCAACGGGATGGCACATGCAATAACGACGAATGAATGCATAGTCCAAAGGGCCAGCAAAGATTGAGCCGTAGAAAAGGATACAAATCCCAGTTCCACTAACGACCGACGGTCCAATGGGAGTATGGAAACTCGGATTCGGTGAATTTCTTTTTCGAAACAACACGGCTGTCCATTGCCTCCATTGGCGTAAAGCAATTATTGCTATCAAAAGTAACGAACATCTTGTTCAATACTGTAACTTCTAACGATCGTGCGTCCGAGTTTCAAGTCAACTTGCGCATCTATCGGTTCGGCACATTGGGTCTATCTCCCTTAGTAAAACAGGCAAAGTTTGCGGACCAGCGTGACTTTTTGCTTTCATCCAGATTTCCGGTTGAGTGGGGTTGTAACGGACGATACCAAGTTCTCGGGATGGAGCGAAGCATAAAAATGCTTGTCTCCGAAGCAAACAAACAGTGATAGCATTCCTGTTGGTGCGGCAAAAAAACAGCTTTTATCACCAAGTGGCACTTTCGAACAAGCGACGAAAATACCCCAGGAGGGTTTGACAGGTTTGAGGCGGTCGTAGGATCGTGGGATTCCCGACCGCCTCAAGCCGTCATTTTGAACACGATTTTCAGACAGAGGCGTTCTCGGACCTTGTGCCGAACGAGTTTAAAAGGATTGGTGCACGAGCCCTGCTTACCCTTTCAAGCAATTGGGAGTCTCTCGAAATGTGGATTGAAAGAGTAAAAGTCTGACGAGACTCGTGCTGGATTCGTAGCGCGATGAACGATTGAGGACAATCGTTCTACTCTCCGTCTGCTGCCAAGGATTTTGCCAAAGAGCCCTTTTGGGAGCGTTCTAAAACGCGATCACGCTGTTGGATACTTCCAGGGGCCGCGGTATTCGCGTCGCAGGAGCTTGTTTGCGTCTTCGTCGCCGATGATTTTTTCGTTTGCACCGTCCCACTGAATGCTACGTCCCAGTTTGTACGAGACCATTCCGAGCAAACTCATGTTGGTTGCGAGATGGCCAACTTCGATATCACACGTCGGACGTTTGCCAGACTCGATGGCGTCAATGAAGTCAGACCAGAGTAGTTTGATGCTATGCCCGTCTGGCTCTTGATGCTGTGCTTCCTGATGGACGACGGGCTGCTTGGAATCGGCAGGGTAAAATGTCCATCCATCTCGCCAACCCATGTGAAACGTTCCTTTCGTGCCGTAAAAGTAACAACCAACGGAGTGTTTTTCTGCTCCATTGCCAGCAAATTTGCGATGCTCCCAGGTGGCGGTAAACGATTCAAATTCGAAGACGGCAATTTGAGCATCCGGCGCATCGGTTGTCTGCTCTTTTTCATTGAGCACTGCAGCGCCCGCAATCGTTCGGCCGCCCCATGAAAAGATCTTCTTTGGGTACTTTTCTTCGGACCACCAAAGCACTTGATCCAGCCAGTGGACACCCCAATCACCGAGCGTACCATTTGCAAAATCGAGGTAATTGCGAAAACCGCCGGGATGGATCTTACGGCAATAGGGTCGCAACGGGGCTGGCCCGCAGTACATGTCCCAATTCAGATTTTCCGGAGGGGCGCTGTTCTGAGTTGGCTTCTCGCTGCCACCGGAACTATGAACAAACATCCTTACCGTTCCTATGTCCCCTACGTTTCCCTCTTTCAGGAACTTCATTCCCGAGACATAGTGCGGACCAATTCGGCGATGCAACCCAACTTGGACGGTACGGTTGGCTGCTCGCGCGGCATTGAGCATCGCTCGGCTTTCTTGAATCGTGTGCCCTGTCGGCTTTTCGACAAACACGTGAGCACCTGCACCAATGGCCGAGATCGCATTGAGTGCATGCCAATGGTCGGGGGTGGCGACAATGGCAATATCGATTTTTTCCTTGTCGATCAATTCGCGAACATCCTGATACGTCTTAGGGTCATCACCTGATAGAGCCTTGACTTTCTCGGCTGCCAGCTCGAGGACATCCGAGTCGACATCGGCCAATGCAACGACTTGGCAATTGCCGGCAGCCATGGCCTCCTTGAGGATATTCATTCCCCACCAGCCACTGCCAATTAAGGCCGTTCGATACTTTTTGGCTTTTCCGGCAGCGTGAATACTCGGTGCGCTACCCAATACCAAACCGGTAGCCAGAGTCGATTGTATGAAATTGCGTCGATGGAGGGTCATGAATCTTTTTTCAATTAAAGGGTTAGGTTGACGCATACGATCTCGCCAGATCCATTGCGACAGTAGATAAGTCCATTGCTAAGCACAGGCACCGTCCAGCATCTGCCGTCTAAAATTTTTGCTTTTGAAATAGGAGCAAACAAGGTGTTGGACACGGGGGTGATTGACAGTTCACCTGCCTCGCTGAGGATTATGAGATGGTTGTCCGCAACCATCAAGGAACCAGCACCAAGTCCGGGATAGCTCCATCGAACTTCGCCACTGGAAAAATCTAAGCATTTTAGTTGAACTTCACCTCCCTCGTCACCGTCGAAGCCATAAATATGGCCATTCAATAATACGCTGGAGTTGAGTTGGTTTTGCATTTCCAAATTGTTCCAGAGAACTTTTGCGGCTGTATCCGTAACCGCAAGCAACGCAGCACCGCGGCCGTAGCCCGATGAAATGAACACCTGGTCTTGATGTACGATCGGATCTGCGGCATTGCAACCATTGGTTGTCAGCCATCGATGTTTCCACACAACCTCCCCAAACTCCAAATCGACGCATTGATAGAATTTTCCGGATGCGATTAGGGCAAACCATCGACTTCCAATTTTCAATCTATGTGGGGTCATGTAGCCAGCCTCGCCATCGCCTGACTTCCAAACCAAGTTGCCGCTAATCTTATCGAGGGCCAATCCCGCTTCTCCAACGTTGAGAATCAAATGATCGTTATGGATCATGGGTGAAGAGGCAAACCCCCAACCGGGGATTCGGACATCTGCTTCGTGTTGTACATTTTTGGACCAATGGATTTGCCCGGTTCGAGCATCGAAGCTGTACAGGTCGCCTTGCCGGCTGAGTGAGTAAACGCGATCTTGGTCCACGGTAGGTGTTGATGTCGGGCCGCCTTCGAAAAAGCGATTATCGAGCGGGCATTCGTACGTATGCTTCCAGATGAGTTTGCCGGTTCGAGCATCCAAACAATAAACGGTATCGTGTTCATCCGAATTGCCCATCGTGTAGAGCCGACCATCGGCAACCGTCACCGACGAAAACCCAACTCCAACAGTTTCCTTCCAAAGGATGGCAGGTCCGTCGGCAGACCAAGTGTGTTGCCATAGTTTTTCGGTAGATATGCCATTGCGCGCTGGCCCCCTCCAATTTGGCCAGTCGTCGGCGAAGGCGTATCGAGGCGGTAGCAACAGGATTAGAAAGACTAGCCCATTTCCGAAAACCGACACTAGGTAACTCTTCCGATTTAGTAAAAATCTAAAACCCAAGTCTGCCAAAGCACTAGTCGTATTGTAACACGTTCGTTTGCCTAGGGCAGCCCGACGTGCTAGGGACCAACACTTCCACGGTTGTCATCTTTGCCCAACCGGTGGCTAACGCCTTCCAGCTAATCATAGATTTCCCGACACTTCTCGGAGAGCACCACTACTCGGTCAGATACTCCACGTGCCGTTGCCAGAGTTTTTGGTCTACCCTTTGTTTCGCGGCTAATCGGTGAACGGCATCGTCAGGTCGCTGGAACAGCCGCTATTCGCAGTTTGCGACAAACTTATAACTCCGTTCCTGGGCATCCGTCTGATGTCTCTGGGAGCGTTGGCAGGAATCGTTTAGGGACAACGACGCTGGCGGTGATGTCATCTTCCAATTGGATCTTTTCAGCCGCTGCGAAATCCTGCCGCAGTTTGTACATTCGCCAGCGACCGAGTGGATCGAGACCGACCCGAAGGTACATGCCAACCAGCTTGCGGTTCCCGAACTTCAATTCGTGCCCATTGTCGCCATGACGGAGCGCAGGGATGCTTTTCCATGCTGCACCTTGTAACCGCTGGGAGCCATGTAGATTTTGTTTTTTCCAGTGGGATCGAGTATTCTTGACCCTCTCTGTCCCACCGAATGGTTCGATCAAAAAGCGAAGCGAGCGCGTTTTCAGGAACTTAGACTAAACTTGGATGCAGCCGGTCGACGCCATAGCCTTCAGGCTTAATATCGATGAAGTCAAAGTATTCTCGCTGGACGTCAACGAATGCTCGACCCTTGTAAGGCAACCGGCCAATAAAAACGTACCAACGAACCCACTTCTGGGTGGGACAGTCGGTTCACGCGGA
>CAMDKL010000121.1 GCA_945900945.1 Pirellula staleyi DSM 6068 | reverse complement strand
CGTAGCCGCGCTCGCGAGTTGCTCACGGCAGAGGCGTAGCTCCTCTTTGATTGCCCGAACGGTCTTGAAGCGAGAGCCCTGGCTACCGGCCTACCCATTGCACCCATCGCACCGCACTTTCAAAAGGTAGCGACGTCAACGTCTCGGTTGTTCATGACGGCGGGGATCGCAACGGTTCGAAATCAGCGTCGCAGCCGCCTCCTTATTGATTGCTTCACATCTCGCAACAATGAGTTTGTGTGTGTCCCCATTCTTTCACCCAACAATGAGTTTGTGTGTGTCCCCATTCTTTCACATTCTTTCACCATTCTTTGTCCCCATTCTTTGTGTGCCATCCTTTGCAGAACCCTGATCCCAACGCCACAGACTAGACCCAGCTGAGACCAACAAGACAAAAATTCTCGACAAAAATTCAGCAGAGCTTGTAGAATGTGTTTTTCGACTGAATCCAAGTTGGAAGGAAACCATGCGAAACTCTCCACGCGATTCCAAGTACCAATGGCTCGTTTTCCTGCCGGCGGGAATGACGCTGGTAGAATTGCTCGTCGTCATTGCGATCATTGGTATTCTGATCGGACTATTGCTGCCCGCAGTACAGGCTGCACGGGAGGCAGCCAGACGCATCCAATGTGCGAACAATTTGAAACAAATTGGACTAGCGGCCATAGAGCACGCAGATGCCTATGGCAGATTCCCATCCGGCTGCCAAACTTCCAAGAGCCTTCTCGGCCCCCAACGCTTCATGTGGAGTGGTCAGATACTTCCATTTATTGAGCAAACCAACCTCCGCAATTCCATTGATCCAGACATGCCTTGGGATTCGTTCTTGCCAAACATAACCGCAATGCAAACGTTCATTACGGTTTTTCGCTGTCCTTCGTCGGGAGCACCCGCAACTTATGATCAAGTTATCGGCGACAGAATTCCATGTACCTATCTTGGGTGCGCATCGGGAACCATCAGTACGGAAAGCGGACCGGGGCCGTTGATCGGTGAAGAGAAACAAGACGGCGCTCTCTATACGAACAGTCAAACACGGCATCGCGACTTCACCGATGGGCTAACCAACACGATGCTGGTTGCCGAAGCCCTTTTCTTGCCCGGCATCGTCGGCCCGGATCACAATAACAGCTCGCAGATCATCGATCATTGGTCTGTCGGATCGCCGGGTATGGGAGAAAATGAGATGTCGGAAGCATTGGGGTCGACTGCGATACTCCCCAACGCTTGGAAGAAAGTGCCACAAGGCTTCATCGAAGACATCGAGCTAGGCTTTGGTTCTCGCCATCCAAGTCTCGTTCAAGCCGTCTTTGTGGACGGACGAATCCAAGTTATTTCGGAATCCATTTCGGCAACGGTTTGGAGCGCGATAGGCACGAGGGGCCGGGGCGAGGTTGCGTCACTCGAAAACTAGACGAAGGTCATTTATTAGCGTCGCACAAAATCCTGCGAAACGCCCCGCGAAACCATGGATGCATTTTGAATTGTTCCGGACATCGATTCCATCAAGTGTTTTTGGTCGAGGTAATTCAAAATCGCGACTCGTACATCGACTGGCAAATGCGATAGCTTTGTAAGATTGTACGATACGCCTTGTTGGTAGACCAACGCCTCCAGCCACTGCTGCGGAATCGATGGCTCATATATGTCGAGTTTCGCACCAAGCTTGTGGATGGGGGTTGGATAGCTTCGTTGCTGAATAGTTCTCGCATACGTTTTGGCGAATTGCTTTAGGTTCTCTTGTTGTCGAACATATCTCGTGGCAGCGTTGGCCGCATTCTCATCATACTCTTGATAAAGTGCGACGACAAAGTGTTGCGTGGAAAGAACGCGAGGACGCTTGGAGTGCGAGTTTTCCAAACCAGCGGCCTCAATCGTAACGTTTAGCAAATCCGCTCGCCAGGAGTTTGGCACTTCAAATACGATCCGAAAGGGACGCGCTCCCTCAAGTGTCGTCTGAGACGATTGGCGCACTTTGAAATACACACCGCGACGACGTTCGAGCGTGCCCGCGGCGTTCAACAACTCCATCGACGGCTTCTTTGCATAGTGAACGGTTTCATGGGAATTATCGTGATAGTAGGCGTAACCTTGCACTGAGCCCGCGCCTGGATATCCGCCCTCGCCGCGAATACCTGCTTCTCGAATACGGTCACCCTTTTGACTGATTTGCATCGAGCCAAAGACGTCACTCTGCAATTCCGTGCGAGGTGAATAGTCAGCGACCTGAACGTCTTCGTGTCGGCTAACAATTCGAACCGTGTACTCTGTGATAACCGCAGCGTCCCCTGGGGTAAACAAAGCTGACACATCTAGTTGCACATCGACCATTCGAGAGTTCGGCAACTGGTTCATCAATCCAATCGAGCTTGACTCCCGAGCGGGTGCCATTGGATTCACGTCAAATGCAACTTGTCCGAATCCAATCGAATGGATCGAGACTACCGCTACAAAAAAGATGAAAAATCGAACCAAAGAAATTAAAGTTTTCATGTTCTCTAAACCCCCTCCATGGCACCCGACTTTAGGCTGGCAGAACGTCAGCTTTCAGCGATAGCCCGTTGTTTATGGATCTTTGTTTAAGTCACGATCCTTGCACGCTCGGTTGGCTATCAAGAATGCTCAACAGAGCAACCGCCGTTCCATCCTGGAAAGAAGCATCCAAAAAAGCGAAAATCATTCGATGCGGGTTTTCTATTTTTCCCAACCCGCAAGATCCGCCCCCGAGTTACCCCAGTGCGTTGTAATACTAACAATGTCTAAGCGTCAGGCAAGCGAATTGGACTCGAGAAATTGAGTTGTGAGAAGCTCGTAATGGCAAGGCCGGTAAACTCAGTAGGCAGGGGGGTATTGTTAGGACGAACGCTAGCGACAACCTGCATGCCAGCTTGGCTGGCTGCGACCAATTCTGCGTGAACGTCTGTCACGAAAACGATCTCAGCCGGATCAAATTGGGATTCAGCCGCAATCCGTTCGTAACTCGCAACGTCCTTCTTGGTTCCGATGGTCGTGTCATAGTAAGCACAAAACAGGTCCGAAAGATCGCCGAGCATCGTGAATTTGAAGAACATCTTTTGAGCAAGCACGCTGCCTGAGGAGTAAATCCTCAAATCCAATCCGCTAGCTTTCCATTCCATTAACGCTGGAAGAACATCCGCAAACAACTCGGCCCTTAATGCACCGCTCTCGAATCCAAGTTGCCAGACCATTCCCTGCAACGACTTGAGGCCTGTCGTTTTGCTGTCCGTAGCCATCAACTGGTGACAATGCTCTGACAGTTTCAGGACGCTAGTCTTATCCCTCTTTTGCCATGCTGGTCCTAGCCAGTCGTCGATTGACGCAATCTTAGCGTCATTGGCTACGGTCCGGACTGCATCTTGGACCGGTAGCGATTCCCAGTTCTCGACTAAGAATCGTTCAATATTTTTCTTTGCGTAAGGGAACATGACATCGTAAACAAAACGAATGTCCGAGAGAGTTCCTTCGATATCCAAAAGGACGCATTGGGCTTGAAGTTTCGCAATCGTCATAGTGTTACGGTTGAATCACCGGTTCGATGCGTTTGGATTGCGGCAGGAAACTGCCACCAAAACACATTGGGCTGAAATCACTATGAACACCATGTTCGACATAATGAGGAGTCCATCCGGCGGTATCCTCAAAGAATCGAATGCATCGAATGTGTTGGTCGTTGCAAAGATTGAACCAATGCTTCATGCCACATGGGACGTTGATCATGTCTCCGCTTTCGACGGTAACACCAAAAACAGGCCCGCCTTCTGGGTCCAAATGAAAGACTCCTTTTCCAGACACGGTGAATCGGACTTCATCCTCGCTGTGCGTATGCTCCTTGTTAAACTTTTGGAGCATCGCGTCCAGATTTGGCGTGTCGGCATGGACGTTGATCACGTCGGCCGTGACGAAGCCACCTTTTTTCTTGATTTGCTCGATCTCTGGAGCATATTCCTCCAAGATATCGTGGTCGGTCGCGGTGGGTTGCAGTCGTCCAGCAACTTGCCACTGTTCGAACCAAATCCCAAACGGCTTAAGAAACTCGGAAATCTCGGTTGGATTGTCAATCGTTCGCTGTTGCGATGGAATAAATACGCTTGCCATGATTTTTTGGGAAACAAAAGTAAGGTGAGGAAATGCAGAAACTCAAGAAAAGTATACGAAACTTTAGCGTTTTCTTGGATGACGTGCAACGACCGGTTTAGTACCGCTCTGCAGAACCGATTCAACCTGACCCTCTGCCACTGGCTAAAGACACAAGCTTGCGTACACTATTGAGTCGCAGTCGTTGGATGTAAACTGCGAACCCGGTTTCAGATTTCATGTATTTTCAGCGCAAAAACACCATTTCAATTCTGGAGTAGCACACATGGCCCATACACTGCCCCCGTTACCGTACGCTTCTAACGCTATGGAACCACACATCGATGCGCTCACTATGGAGATCCACCATGGCAAGCATCACCAGGCTTATATCAACAATTTGATCAAGGCTGTCGAAGGAACCTCGCTAGAGACCAAGACGGCAGAGGAACTGATCAAAGACTTGAGCGTCGTTCCTGACGACAAACGCACAGCCGTGCGCAACAATGCAGGTGGCCACGTTAACCACTCCTTCTTCTGGCAAGTGATTGGCTGGAACGCTGGCGGCAAACCAAGTGGTGCGTTGCTTGCCGATATCGACGCGACCTTCGGCAGCTTCGATGCGTTCAAGGAAAAATTTGCGGCTGCGGGTACGACTCGTTTTGGTAGCGGATGGGCTTGGCTCGTTGTCAACAAGGGCAAGCTCGAAATTGGCTCAACGGCCAATCAGGACAGTCCTCTGATGGGCAAAGCTATTGCTGGCATCGAGGGAACGCCAGTCCTCGGTATGGACGTCTGGGAACACGCCTATTACCTCAAATATCAAAACCGCCGACCCGATTACATCGCTGCATTTTGGAATGTGGTCAATTGGAATGAAGTGACCAAACGCTATGACGCCGCCAAGAAAGCTTAGGTTGGCTCCCCTGCGAGTTCGTCTGGCAGGAAGCAAAGATTCGCAAGCTTGACATGGATTGACAGGATTGGGGATTTTATCCTGTGCATCCTGTCTATCGATGTTGCTTTGGTCGATACAGAGTAAGTGTGAGGCGTGATAGCACATTCGTTGCGATCGATACGATGAGAAAAGTCCGATCGCAATTTTATTTGGGGTCGTTACCCCGACGACGTTTTGGACTCGCGGCCTTGTTTGGCGTGCTAAGAATTCCCAACCCAAACTCATCCAACCCATTTTTTTCTCGATTCTAATCTTTTCATGACGGATCTCATCGCAGCTATTGTCCAAGGCGTGGTCGAGGGATTAACCGAATTCCTACCTGTGAGCTCAACTGCCCATATCGTTATCGCGCAAGAAATAATCGGGTTAGATCGAACTAGCAGTTTTTGGAAAATGTTCACCGTCTTTATCCAGCTTGGCGCAATCCTCGCTGTCATTGCTTATTTCTGGACACGACTCTCAGGCTTTGTCGCTTCGTTTTGCGGCGTTGGATGCAAAACCGAAGAGGGTGTTTCCGATAAGTCGAAGTGGAAGAAACACCCACTCGCGCTAGTACTCATTAGCTTTGTGGTGACCGCTATTCCTTGTTTCTTGATGGATAAGTTCATTGGAGAGAACTTGGAAAGCCTTCGCATGATCGGAATTGCGTTGATCGTTGGCGGGTTCGCCATGGTTTTCATTGATCTTTATTGCAGCAAGCGTACAACGACGAAGCAGATCGAGGACGTCAACTTGAGGCAAGCTATCGCGATCGGTTTGGCCCAGATATTGGCAGCTGCGTTTCCAGGTACTAGCCGCTCGATGTCGACTATCGCTGGCGGACAACTGATGGGGCTTTCACGAAGTGCGGCATTGGAGTTTAGCTTCTTCCTCTCGATACCGGTGATGGTAGCGGCAGCCAGTTACAAACTGCTTCAGCATCTACGCAAAGAAGCGTTTCCAACAGGCGAACAATGGATCGCACTTTCGGCTGGTTTTATCACTAGCTTCTTGGTCGCTTTTGTCGTCATCGCTTGGTTCATGACATGGGTCCGTAAGCATGGGTTTACTCCCTTTGCTATCTACCGCGTAGTCGCCGGTGCAGCGTTGCTTTGGTGGGATAACTACAGAAACCATGGCTAATCCGTGCAAAAGGCCTTTGAAAAAAAACTGCGTTTAGCAGAAAAGCACCTGAGCTCTACGAGTCCAAAATTGCGTGAATGGATCGCGAAGGTCGGGCATTGTGACTTGAGTCCTGTTTGGGACCGTGAACCCTTTGAATCGTTGGTTCGCGCCGTTGCACATCAACAACTGCACGGAAAAGCCGCCGAATCCATTTTAGGCCGCATGACTGCTAGGTTCCCCAATCAGGCGTTCCCTAGGCCTCAACAATTGTCGCGAATGCGAGTACCCTCGTATCGCAAATGCGGATTCTCGTTGGCTAAGACAGAGGCGATCCGCGGTATCGCGAAGGGTTCAAATGCGGGGATTGTTCCAAGCCGAGAAACCGCCAACAGCATGACGGATGAAGCGTTATTTGAAGCACTGATGGAACTGCGAGGCATAGGCAAGTGGTCTGTCGAGATGTTGTTGATTTTCACGATGGGGAGGCTGGACGTCATGCCGGTGGATGATTTCGGAGTTCGTGCTGGTCTAAAACATCTAGCTGGCTTGCCTGAAATGCCAAACAAGGCGGAGTTTGCGAAGTGGACCGATTCGTGGCAGCCGTATCGAAGCGTCGGTGCTTGGTACCTATGGCGGCTTGCAGACGCTCGCAAGTAACATTGGCTCACTCAGAAATCCAGCAAAGTCTCCAAACCCAAGACAATTCTTTTTGGCAACGACGACAACCGCCGCTCCTTAATGTTATTCTCTATTTACTCCCATCCAGCCATCGATCCACGACCACAAAATCGTGAGACCCTACCCATTCCTTCCATCGATTGTTTTTCTTTATGTTGAATCTCAAAATTCTCCCATTTTGCATCCTCGGTCTATTTTCTTTTGCCCGCGTTGGTTTGGCTATAAGCCCAACGTTTCCAGACGAGAACTACACCGAACGTCCCGGTACCGAAGGCAATGGCAACATCGTGATCGGCCCCGACTACACGCTCGATCCCGACCTCACCGACCGTGGAAATCCTAAAGGAAAATCCTTTCAGTTCTCAATGCGGTTGGAAGACAGCAAGATTTTTCGTGGCGATGATTCCACTCTCGAACTCAAGAAGACGGTGCGCATAGAACGAAAAATTTCCGTCTATGTACCTGCCGGCTACAAAGACGGTTCGAAGGCACCGATTCTTGTTATGCATGACGGACCGAGTAACCTGAACTTGGTGCGCAACGCATTGGATAATCTCACCATTTCGGCGAAAGTGGAACGCAAGTTGCCAGCGTTCATCGCGATCGCGGTAGAGAATGGCGGTAGCGATAGCAAGGGTAGTCAGCGCGGTCTCGAATACGATACGATGTCCGATCGACTGGCTCGGTTTATTAATGACGAAGTGTTGCCAGCCGTTCTTACCAATGCGGAAATCAAAGCGGCTTATCCGAACATAGCTTTCACAGATAATCCATGGGGCAAGGCTGCGATGGGATGCAGTTCGGGGGGGGCGGCGGCTCTTACCATGGGCTGGTTTCGTCCAGACCTATTTCGTCGTTTGATTACTTACTCTGGCACGTTCGTCGACCAACAAGACGATGATGCGCCAGATGAAGCTCGCTATCCACTCGGTGCGTGGGAATACCATTCCGGCATGAAGCTGATCGAAAGCAGTGCGAGGAAGCCGCTCCGCATATTCACGCATGTTTCCGAAAATGACAATCGAGCCAAAGATCCAGAAGAAACCTATCACAATTGGGTGATGGCCAACGAGCGCACGGCCACGGCACTCAAGGCCAAAGGTTATGATTACCGTTACGTATTCAGCCTCGCGACCAAGCACTGTGATCAAAAAGTCTTCCAGCAAACGTTGGCAGACACCCTGGTTTGGACATGGCGAGGTTACCACGCTGAGTAACGTGAATGAAGTTCCTGAAGCTGATGTTGGAAAGTGAAAAGCCTTTTATCTGGCTGTCCACCCGCCGTCGACCGTTAGTAGACTACCTGTGCAATAGCTACTAGCTGAGCTCGCCAGGAATACGGCGGCGCCCTGGATTTCTTCGAGCTTGCCCCAGCGTTCCAGGGCGGTGGCGCCCAGGATGTTCCGTTTTGCGTCCTCGCTATCAGCGATGGGTTTGTTCATAGGAGTCAAGAAAGGGCCAGGGCAAATTGCGTTGACGGTAACTCCATCCTTTGCGAGTTCGATTGCCAGAGCGCGTGTCATTTGGACTACAGCTCCTTTACTACTGGCGTACGGCGTCCGGTTTGCCAAACCAACGGTTCCCAACGTGCTTGCCATATTGATAATTCGGCCGTATTTCTGTCGTTTCATAAAGGGGATAATTTGCTTGGTCAAATACCACAAGCCGGTCACATTGACATCGCAAACTTTCCTAAATTCCTTCAGCGACAACGCCTCGATTGGGCCTCGGATATTGATTCCGGCGTTATTGACAAGAATATCGACACCTCCCAGCATTTCGACAGCTTGTTCGGCAAACATGGGGATCGCATCGGTATCGCCCATTTCAAGCGGCAATCCCAATACAACCTGTTGGGTCGCCGCAGCGATGGAGTCCGCAACTCGAAGAGCATCGTCGGCACTTCGTGAGGTGATCATGACTTGTGCACCGCAACTGGCCATCGCGGTGGCAATCGCCGTTCCGAGCCCGCGAGATCCACCTGTGATAATGGCTCGGCGACCTGAAAGATCAAACATACGAGGACCAAGTAGCCAAGATTCCGGAATCGTTGTCATGGATATTCGTAGTGGGAGTTGAGAGAAATGGTTGGGACTCTTGACTCTGGTCTCGGGTTGCCCTTCCGACGAGAGCAAACTGGACTAGAATTCAGCGTCCCTTAGATTAGCGTTCGGAAGCGTTTTTTGCGACCGACGCCCTGCCAAAGACTGTTGACAAGAAAGAAGATTCCAAGCGATGCGTGACTATGACGTTTGTGGCCTAGGAAATGCCATCGTCGATATTTTCTTAGAATTAGACGATACTGAGTTTGCCGCCCTCGCTTTCGAACGGGGAACGATGCGGCTAGTGGAGGCCGATGAGCAAAGTAAATTGTTGCACCAATTTTCGGCTGGCAATCGTGAGCTTCGACTTGTGAGTGGCGGTTCCGTTGCGAATTCGGTGATAGGTCTCTCGCAATTAGGAGGTCGTTCTGCATTTATCGGCTGTGTTGGCGACGATCGCTATGGCCTGCACTACGCCGAGGAGTTCAATGACCTTAAGATCAACATTGGCAATCCGATTATGGCTGGCCAAACGACCGGTACCTGTATTGCTCTGATTACCCCCGATGCAGAAAGAACGATGCGGACTTGTTTGGCGGTTTCAAGTCATTTGGCCGCAAAGCATGTAGACGCACACCGCATTGCTCATTCCACTTGGCTGTTTATTGAGGGATACGTCTTTGCGAATCCATCCACGGGCCAAACCGCAATTAGGGAAGCGATTAAGGCTGCTAAAGCGTCTGGAACCAAGATAGCATTGACTTGTTCGGACGCATTCATTCCGGAAGTGTTTGGTGACGCATTTCAAGAGGCCCTTGCGGAGAGTGATTTGCTGTTCTGCAATGCTCCCGAATCTCTTTCGGTAACTAAAGCATCGACCAGCGAAGCCGCCTTTGCAGCACTCGCATCCTTGGTGCCAAACTGTGTTGTCACGGACGGTCCGCACGGAGCCTTTGTTCGATTTGACAGCGAGGAATCGCATGTTCCAGCGTTTGCATGTCATCCTAGGGATTTGACCGGTGCCGGGGATATGTTTGCAGGCGCGTTCCTATACGGCATTACGCATGGTTACTCGCCTGCGATTGCTGCCCGCGGAGCCAATTTCATGTGCATGAACGTTATTACCCAAGTCGGCGCAAGACTGCAGCAGGATGCAAAAGCACTTTGGGAAGAAGGGCTAGACGACCATCGCGCCGACGATGTTGGCGGATGAGGCTACTAAAAAACGTTCATCTACACCGACCAACACTTGCCTTCGTTGTGAGGATCAATTGAACATGGATAAACAGGATGGAAAGGATGCAATGCTCTATCATGTATATCCTGCACATCCATGTAGATTGATTTTCGAACTTACAAAATAATCAGAAAGTGCCAGACATCTGTCAGGTCTGGCATGACAAGGGGGCTTGGCCCACCGGTCGTATTGACCCTCGTTTTCTAGTGTGGAAGATGGTCTAGTCGCAACGCTTCTTCTAGCTGAATTTGTCCTTCGTAAAGAGATCGGCCAATGATGGCTCCGGCTGTCCGCTGTTGGATCAAATCGCGAAGGTCTTGCATGGTTGTGATGCCGCCGGAGCAGATGACTGGAAAGGGACTGGCGACTTGGATTTCGGCTAGCGATTGGAAGTTAGGACCGGCCATCATTCCATCTTTCGCAATATCCGTGTAAACGACTGCTTCACAAGCGCTGGTGTGTTGCGCTACACGGTTCACGAGTTCGCTGGCGGATGTTTTAGATTTTTCAAGCCAGCCTTCTGTTGCGACCATGCCATTGAGTGCATCCAGTCCAAGCACTAAATGTCCTGGATACTTTTCGCACATCTTTGCAAACCAAGCGGGATCTTTCCACGCTGCTGTTCCGACAACCAAACGGGAAACGCCCAGCTTGAGCAACCGTTCGATGGTAGCTTCATTCCGCACACCGCCGCCCAACTGAACCGTTCGGTTTCCAGCGGCTTCAACGATATTTGCAATCGCTTGCTCGTTGACGATATCTCCAGTCTTGGCTCCGTCCAAATCCACACAATGTAGAAATTGAGCCCCCTCAGCGAACCATCTGTTCGCAACCTCACCTGGGCTGACGCTAAAAACAGTGTTTCGGTTGTAATCCCCTTGTTGCAGTCGCACACAATTGCCACCGAGCAAATCAATCGCAGGCCAAATTTCCACTATAAGCTTTCATTTTTTCTTAGGCGAGCGATGGCTTGCGAGTTTTAAACACGAACGAGATACAAGCCCGAAGCGACAGCGATGGAATTGATAGTTTATTCAGTCTCGCGAAGGCGAAAACCGCCCAGCTATGTGGTAATTCCCTTGCTAGCGCTGCGGGCTTGTACCAAATTTGCAACTTCAGTGCTTTCGCGTCATGCTAGGGACGCTTGCGAACCGAGGTCGCAGGACGAGACTGCGGAGTGATGCCCTTGGAAATTTCTTTTTGAGTAACGTGCCGACCGTGCTGTGGCGGAACCATTCGATGGAGAATAACCGGAATCGGGTTGGTGTGAACCACAACTTCCCTTCCATTAATATTCTGCGTGTGCTGTTTTGCATGGGTGTCGCTAGGCGAGATCGCAAAGAAAAGAGCAATTACGGGAATCGTAATGATTTTGAGGGTTGTTTGAGTTTTCATGTTTCAAAAGTCCATAGTTCAAGTCAGGTAGGATCACATTAGATCGTTGATAAATATACCTCATCAAAACGGTGAGTTTTGTCTATTTTTGGACACTTCTCGGTGAACACCGTCGAAAGCAGGCTGTTTTCATCTTTCTGCCATGAAATTTTTCTACCTCAAGTGATTTTTAAATGGGTGATGATGATTGAGCAAGTCATTTTGCACGATCCGTATTTCTAAAATACGATTCAAGAATGGCGTTTGTGACGATTGATTCGTCTGACTATTGAATCATCCTACGTTTTCGGACGTGGACATCCTTGAGTTGTTCGCTGACTTGGATGAATCTAGTGGTATCCAGGGTTTGACATTGCGCTTCGGGAGAGGTGACGCAGATGACGCGAGACGATACATGCACTCCGGTTGGCTGGTTGAAATGGCAGGTTTGTGGGGATACCACGGGGCAACGCTATGTCGTGAACGAGACGCTTTGCCCGTCGAGGCCGTCAACGAATACTGGCTGAGAAGCCGGATCCGTTTTGATGGTTGGAACGCGATGCTTTCCCGCATTCGATCTCAGACCCTGTCGTTAAGCATTGCAAGTCGAGTTCGAGCTTGGCGTAAACTGCGGGGTGTCATCGAAGAAGTACTCCTAGCGGAACCGCTTACAAGAGTTTGCGTCGCCGTCGCGGCTCAACTGGAAAAGCGGCAGGTCGATTGTGATTCGCGAGCGATATTGCACAACGTTTTGACCACGCATTGCGAAGTTCGCAATCGCTGTCTAAAGATCATTCTAGAAGAGGTAGAACGAGGCACTTCGGAAGCTGACGAACTGAATAGATTGCGACACTACTTAGAGCATTGGACCGACATGCTGCTCGGCTATTTTGCCAATTCGTCATCGGCAGCCCAGTATGCCTTTTCGGTGACCAGAATGGAGGAGTTTGCGGAGGACTACAGTCAACGCATGCTCGGAACTCAATCCAAAGTGGTCTGGTCCCTGTTCCAAGCGAGCTGCCGCGCATGGCTAGATGAACATTGTGACCACCCTCCCGTTTCACCCCGCATGAATCAACGCATTTGCGAAGCTGCCATTGGAATGATCCATCCTCATCTATTTGACTCGCTGGGATGCATGCGATCTCGATTGATTCAATCGATTGAACATGGAATTGACCATGCGGCTGAAACAGTCGCCAGTTTAGAAAACGGTTCTTGGGAATCGATGTCGCACGTTTTATCACAGCCGTCGATTTCGAAGCCACTACGGTTTGAAGTATAGGCTTTCGCTTTTTCTCACGTAGGTCCGGCTGTCCTCAGCCGGACACTTATTTTAATCAGCTGCATCCGGAGAAAGAGGGCGTGTCAGCCTGAGGACAGGCTGACCTACGTGATTCCTCAATCGAGTTTCGCAAGGACGCGGTGGGCAGCGTCGACGGTAGAGTCGATATCCTCAGGGCGATGCGATCGCGAAAAAAACAAGGCTTCGAATTGACTGCACGGCATGTAAACGCCCTCCTCGATCAGCCCCCAGAAGTACTTAGCAAAGCGTTTTCGGTCGGAGCGATTTGCAGTTGGCCAATCCACCACGGGTGCTTCGTTAAAGAAGAGGGTCATCATGCTGCCCATCCGTTGCATTTGAGACGGAAGTCCTGCGGCATCCGCCGCGCTCTTGAGTCCGTTGCCCAACCGACTCGCTTGAGTCTCCAAGTACGCGTACGGCGGGTCGTCTCTGAGAATCTCTAGCGTGGTAGCTCCGGCTGCGGTAGCAAGTGGGTTGCCCGCCAGCGTTCCAGCTTGAAAAACTTTTCCGGCTGGCATGACATTGTCCATGATCGATGACTTTCCACCGTAAGCTGCAAGTGGTAGGCCGCCTCCTACAATTTTTCCCAAAGTGGTCATGTCGGGGTCGATTCCAAACACGTTTTGAGCTCCGCCGTACGCCACTCGAAAGCCGGTCATGACCTCATCAAAAATGAGGATCGACCCATGCTGGGTGGTTTCGCCCCTAAGCGTTTTCAAAAATTGAGGCGACGGCAAGACAGTCCCCATATTTCCAACGATGGGTTCAAGAATGATCGCGGCAATTTCGGTCGGGAATTTGCGAAACGTTTCGACGATAGAATCGGAGTCATTGTAGTTGAGGACGATGGTGTCTTTTGAATTACCTTGGGTCACTCCAGGCGAATCAGGAACGCCAAGCGTCGCAGCAGCAGAGCCAGCCGCAACCAGGAGTGAGTCAACATGGCCATGGTAACAACCAGAGAATTTAACGATTTTTTCCCGTCCAGTAGCTCCCCGTGCAACGCGGATCGCACTCATGGTTGCTTCTGTTCCGCTGTTAACCAAGCGAACTCGCTCGATACTCGGGATCGCATGCATTATAAGTTCAGCCAGCCGGGATTCGTTCTCCGTTGGAGCGCCGAACGAAGTACCTTTTTCAGCAGCCTTTTGGATGGCTTCGATGACTAGCGGATGTGCATGGCCTAGGATCATTGGGCCCCAGGAACCGATATAATCGAGATAACGGTTGCCGTCGATGTCAAACAGGAATTGACCAGCCGCATGCGATATGAAAATCGGTTCGCCACCGACTCCGTGAAACGCACGAGCGGGAGAATTCACTCCGCCTGGGATGAGATTCTTGGCTTTTGCAAAAGCGGTTTGACTATTTTGTCGTTTGGGATTGGCTTGGGGCATGGTTAGTCAGTCTGGCTATTGGTAGGCAGAAAAGTGAACGGCAAGCATCAACGTACCATTTACCAGCCCATCGCCATGTTAGATTCAATGATTCGGCGAGCTTTTTCGAGATCGGACCCTGTTTCGGACATGTACAGACGGATTGCGTGCAATTTATCCCCCGAGGATTTTGAGAGGCAATCACGTGCAATAGTGCAAATATCGAGGTGGCGACCTGTGGCCCCCAAAACTGCCTTGGAAATGACCCAAGTGTCCCGTGGACGTTTTGTGATTCGAACAATGTCGTCCGTTGGATAAGCGTCACGAAGCACGTCGAGAGCAGCCGCTTCGTCTTTCGCCCAAGTGACAATTATGTGAGAATCAGTTTCTATCTCGAATAGTGGCATTGGATCATTCCCAGTGTGGGGGTGATTGCGTTACAAAGGATTTTTAGAGATGGTAACAGGCGATTGTCAGTTGCGGAAGGATTCGAAAGAATCGATTTAGGATGCAGCAAATATTTCAGGTTTGCCGCCAAACAAAATGAAAAAAAATCTCTCCACAGTAATTATTGTCGCAGTCTGTGCTTTGGCTTTAGGACCGCTTTGCACTGGATTTTTTGGTCCAGCATGGCGAGCAAGGTGGCTTTTGGCTTGGGCCGCAAACGAGTATCAAGACGGACACATCGCCGAAGCGGAAAAAACGCTTCGGCGAGCAGGTGAACTGTCCAACGAGCTAGCAATGGATCCCGAGTTTTGGAAGTTAAAATTCGAGATCGTTTTTAATAAAGAAAAACCTACCGCTGAAGCTATTTCGGGACTTTTCGAAGAGTCCGTTTCGCAGATTTCCGCAGTGCCGAAAATTCAACAAGCGAACGTCGCAACTTACGTTGCAGAAATGCTCCGTTTAAGTCACGAAAAGGATAGGGCTGTTGATATTTTGCAACGGTTTTACCCCCCGATATTAAAAAGAGAAGCCTCCGAAAACAATACGATTGCCTATTTCCGGTCCTTAACCAAAAAGGGACTCGAAACTGCCTTATTAGAAATTGATGCAGCGCTCGTAGCTGATGGGAAATCACGTGAAGAATTTCTAGATACGAAGGCGTGGGTACTGCACGGGCTAGGTAGGGACGAGCTTGCACTCCCGTTTGCGGAGGAAGCGATAAAAAAACTCCATTCGCAAAACGAGTTGCCCAGCAAAGTTCGGCCTGCGGACCGGATTGCTTTTCAGGACTTGCTTTTTTCGGATGGGGTGGCATCCGAGGAGGTCGCGGTCGTTCCTAACCGATTAGATGAATTGAAGAAGCGTTTTTCTTACGTGAATCCCTTAGAAATCGACGGCCTTGCGAAAAAAATAGCTGCCTTGCGATTTCATCGCGCATGCATTCTCGATGAGTTGGGACGAACGGGGGAATCCGATCTGGATTACGCTTGGCTGGACCGTTTTGGGTTTACCGAAACGGATAAACTCAACTAAAGCGGTTTCAAGAAACCGAGACTTCGGATACGATCCAAGCACCGTCCTTCTGCCCCCCATTCCGAACCACCCCGCTTTCGAGGATTGATTTGGACCTATGAGCGAACTGCACCACGAATGCGGTGTTGCCGCTATCTACCACCTTGCTAATGGCGAAGAAAGTACGCTTTGCCCAGAGGGTGGTCGAGAGGCAATTTCCTACTTGTTACCGCGGATGCTCCAAGATATTCAAAATCGAGGGCAGCTTGCAGCGGGCATGACGACATTCAATCCAAATCGATCGTTGTTGCTCGATACGATGAAGGATATCGGAACGGTCAGCGAGGTGTTTCGCCTCTCGCATCGTGGAAAACACGAATCGATTATGGAGCACTACGCCGGGCGTGCGGCAATCGGCCACGTTCGTTATGCGACGTGCGGCCAAGACGACCGCAGTTACGCCCAGCCATTTGAACGTCAACACATTCACAAGCACAAATGGTTTAGTTTCTGTTTCAATGGCCAGCTTGCTAACTACCAAGAGTTAAAGGATAAGCTGACCAGTGAGGGTGAGCATCATTTGGCGCGTGACACGGATACCGAGATCATCATGCATGAGCTTGGGCGCGAGCTGAGTAGTGGTCCATCGAATCGTAATTTGATCGATGTATTTGCTGCGGCCGCGAAGAATTTTGATGGGGCTTATTCCTTGGCATTGTTGAACGCTCGCGGTGAGCTTTTGCTGGCTCGCGATCCGCTCGGAATGAAGCCGCTTTGCTATGCAGTAGACGGATCGCTTTTCGCATCCGCGAGCGAAAGTGTCGCACTTTTGAACTTGGGCTTTGATCGAGAGAGTATCAAGTCGGTGCCGCCGGGAAGTGCCGTATTGGTAACTCCGGAGGGAATCCGGCTCGAGCAGTTTAGCGCTGCCAAACCGCCAGCGCACTGCTTCTTTGAATGGATCTATTTTGCCAACGTTGCAAGTACTCTGGATGAGAGAAGTGTTTACCTCTCTCGGACACGACTTGGAGAGGAGTTGGCCCGGATTGAAATTGCCAGAAATCAAATCCCACTCGACAATGACACGATTGTGGTCCCGGTCCCGGATACGAGCAAAGCGGCTGCCGATTCCATGGCCTATCATTTGCGAGTCCCGAGCCGCGAGGGGTTAATTCGCAATCGGTACAGCGGTCGAACCTTTATCGAAGGAGGCCGTGCCCGCAAAGCAAAGGCCTCGCTCAAGTACACTCCATTGCGTGAGGTGCTCGAGGGAAAACGCGTTATCTTGGTCGAGGATTCCATCGTCCGATCGACTACCATGAAAGTATTGTTGAACCGAATTCGCGACATGGGTGGCGCCAAAGAAATTCACGTCCGTGTGGCATGCCCGCCAATTATTGCCCCATGTTTTTACGGTATCGATATGTCGACGATTGGCGAATTGTTTGCGCCCAAGTTCCTGGACAATGGGATTCTGACCGAAGAGGGACAAGATCGGATGGCCCGACAATTGGGCTGCGATTCGCTTAGGTATTTGCCTATCGATTCGATTGCTCGCGCTATCGATTTGCCAACATCGCACCTATGTCAAGCATGTATAACAGGGAACTACCCAACACCTTGGGGACAAAAACTGTATGGCATTGCTCAGAAAAACCACATCGCGGGAACTTCTGTGGAGAGAACGTACGAACTCGATCCCGTTGTCTAGCGATTGGCTGCTTGTTGAGCGTAGTTGGACGCTTCGTTGAGTTTCTTTTTGTCAGTCCTTTGCGAACTATCTGGTGGAAATCTTAGGCGTAATTGAAATTTTCTGCTTGGCAAATGCCGGCAAGCGACCAATCGCAATCCTGAAAAGAAAAAACGAAGTAATTCTCACAGTGGAAGCAATGCGAGGACTAGAATGTCTTTTTCCGCGATCTCCAATTCCATTGATTCTCAATTCATCCTAGCGCCTTGCAAACATGAAGAAAAACAGTCATCGCTTGGTTTTCGCAAAAAAGAGACGTCGCGGTATCGAACGATTCCGTCCTCAGTTCGAGAGCCTGGAGCAACGCATTTTGCTCGTCGCCGATTGGACTCCATTGGGACCCTTTTCCGCAACGAATGGCCAAGTTGAAAACATAGCTAACAAACCCGTTGCAGGCGCGCTACATGCCCTATTGGCACATCCGTTCAATCCTAATACGTTGTACGTCGGGTCGGTGAACGGCGGCGTATGGAAATCAATCGACGCCACGGCCTCGCAGCCGCGCTGGACGCCACTGACGGACAGTATGCCTTCTCAATCCATCAGTGCTTTGGCATTTGATTCTGCCGATGCGAACTCGAACACGATTTATGCTGGCGTTGGGCGCAACAGCAGCTATGCCCGAATTGGCAACCAACGAATCGGACTGATGCGATCAACCAACGCGGGTCAAAATTGGCAAGTCATCGATGGAGGAGGTGTTTTGCAAGGGAAAAACATCACGGGTGTTCATGCTAATGGCAGTACGATCGTCGTGTCGGTAAACGTCGCTGATACTTTTAACCCTGCGAACATTGGCATCTTTCGCAGCACGAATGGTGGGACCAGTTTTACTCAGATCTCGACTGGGGCTTCCACCGGACTTCCAGGCGGAGTGAGTTACGATCTGGTCGTCGAACCGTTGAACTCAAGCGTAATGTATACCTCCGTCGTTTTTTCGCCAACCGCCGGAGGGAACGGAGTCTACAAGTCATCCAATGCTGGCGCAAACTGGACCAAGGTCAGTACTCCCGCTATGGATGCGTTAATTGTTGCCAACACCAGCAACTTGGAGATGGCTGCTGGCCGCAATAACGAAGTGTACGCGGGAATCATCAATGCCGGTGCTCTTGCAGGGTTATTTCGGTCGCCTGATAACGGATTGACATGGGCAAGTATGGATCTTCCTCAAACCAATGAAACCGGAGGAAATGTTGGCCTAAACCCGAGAGGAGGTAAAGGGCCAACCTCGGGGCCTCCAGAACTTATCGCAGGCGGACAAGGGCAGATTCATTTTTCCATTGTGGCGGACCCCAACAACGCTAACCTCGTTTATGTTGGCGGTGATCGACAACCAATGGGATTCCAGGATCGTGGATCTTTTCCGAATGCGATTGGTGCCAATGACTTTAGTGGTCGTCTTTTTCGTGGAGATGCAAGCAAACCAGCAGGAACTCAATTCGTTCACCTTACGCACAAAAATAACCTTGGGGCCGCTGGCGGTGGTACGGCCAGCAACAGCTCTCCGCATGCCGATTCTAGAGATATGACTTTCGACGCAAACGGTAATTTGATCGAAGTCGATGATGGTGGTGTTTATCGTCGTACCTCGCCA
>CAMDKL010000120.1 GCA_945900945.1 Pirellula staleyi DSM 6068 | reverse complement strand
CCGTGATATCGAGCTACTTAGACGACCATGGCGAGGCCCTTAAGCACAACGATTTATCAATGCACTCTCGAATCGGTGACGGGAGGGCGAGGTTTCTGAGTCTCAGAATTCTCACGGGAAATGATGACTTGATGGAATTTCACTTGACTGGCTCAACTCTTCGCCTTGCGATGCAAATTGAAGCAATGGAGAATTTGCGAAACATTGGGGTCGCGGTGATACTTACTTCAATTTCTGGAAATCGAATAGTTACTAGCTGGAGTCGGGAATCGGAATGTACTCTTGATTGCGATTCTGGCCGCCACGAAATCGTTTGTGATTTTGAAGAACTACGGCTAAGGCCTGGACATAGTCTATGGATTAGCCTTTGGATGGAAGAAGGCGGACGAGTTCTCGACTCTGTTGATTCTATTGCCGAGGTTACCGCAAAACCAAGTGATTCTGACACAGAGCGATTGTCCACCGATCGAAATCAAGGAATTATTACATGCAAACAGCGATGGAGTGTCAGTCGGGGAGATTCGATATTTATGGTGCGGTCATCTACTACGAAATAAGATGCATCGATCCTATCTTAGAACAGTGGTTGAGCTGCAAGAATAGCGGCATTTAGTCAAGTCTCATTTTCATTTGGAATCAAGACAACTGCATGCCCATAGAATTGCTTTCAAAACCAACTTAGCCCGACTTGTGATCGACGCCGAATTCCCCCCACTCAAACATTTGCAACATGAGACTATTAAACCAAGATGTTCAAACAAATTAATAAAATTATTCCAACACGACTACGCATGGCTTCTTGGGCAATTCAAGGACTATATCGTTCGGACCGTCGCCCAGTGCTTTTTCAATTGTTACGGAAGGTGAAGCTGTTTTCACTCATTGATGCATTAGCGTGCTTTATCGACGAAGGTGGGAATCGCCAAAACCTGATCGAGATAGGTGTTCGCGGCTTTCGAAATCCCATCAAACTCCGAGCGCAGACCAGCGATTTTGAAGTGTTCGTTCAAGTAATCTTGAACGAACAGTATGCGATAAAATTACCTTTTTCGGTTGAGTACATTCTAGATGCCGGAGCAAATGTGGGCTTGACGAGTGTCTACTTCTTAGAACGGTTTCCAAAAGCAATTATTATTGCGGTCGAGCCAGATCCCGACAACTTCGAAATGTGCAAAAAAAACCTCGCTGGCTATTCCAACCGCGTAAAGTTGGTAAATGCTGCCGTTTATGCTGAAAATGGTTTTGTAGCTGTGAGTCGCAATAAATATCTTGATGGACGTGAATGGGCTACTCAGGTAATTCCCTTGAATAACAATTCCGAAATCGTCGTTCCGTCCAAGACGGTTGAATCGTTACTTCGTGAGTACAGTTTTCCACGCATCGATCTGTTAAAGATGGATATCGAAGGATCTGAACTAAGTGTCTTTCGAGACGGTGACACCGGCTTCTTAGCGAGAACTGCTTGCTGCGCTGTAGAATGCCATGGAGAAAAGTGTCTACAGGCTTTCCAAGATGCAGTATCGTTAGAAAGTTTCGAAGTAGAAAGTTCCGGCGAATTAACAGTTGCGAGACGGCGTCGATAGCAAGTCGGGCCGAGGTGGTTTTGCTAGCCATATTCTCGGCGTCCAATTTTCGTTAATCCCAGTGAAAATGAGAGTTGGCCAAATGCTGCTATTATTGCGGCTCGTTCACTGGTCCAAGATATGATCGACGCCCTCAAGAGCCAATAGGAATTGAAATCATGCACATAACAGTTGCAATTTGCACGTGGAATCGGTGCGAATTGCTTAACAAAACGTTGATGCGAATGCACCAACTCGTCGTACCCAAAGGTATTAGTTGGGAGCTCCTCATTATTGATAACAATTGTACAGATGCTACGGGTGCCGTAATTGATCAGCACCAAAATTCATTGCCGATACGAAGGATTGTTGAAGAGAAGCAGGGGCATAGCTACGCAAGAAATCGAGCTCTTATGGAATGTGAGTCGGATTGGCTTATCTACACCGATGACGATGTTTTGGTGTCATTGGAGTGGCTCGTGAATTATGTTGATGCGATTTCAAATGCATCAGAGGATTGCGGGATTTTAGGCGGTCCCATAGAACCATGGTTTGAGATAGAACCAAATGTCGACCTGGTTAAAGGGATACCCGTTGTTGGCGATGGTTTTTGTGGAAAAACTGTACCAGCCGATTTAGTGATCACCAAGCATTCAGAATCCTTACCATTCGGTGCAAACTTTGGAATTCGAAAATCACTCGTAAAAGGTATGCGATTCGATACAAACTTAGGACTCAAGAAGGGGTCGCGAGTCGTTGGCGAAGAAACCGAGTTTATGCGTCGCCTACTAGAAAATGGCACCCAGGGACTTTGGGTAACAAAGGCAATGGTAAAGCATTGGATTCCTAGACAAAGGATCATGCTTGCCAGCGTGGCGAGACACCTCTTTGGTTTAGGGCGAACTTCAGCGATTCTTCGAGCTCACAACAATCTCGAAGAACGAACAAATCCAATCGTTGCTAGGTGGATGTATCGGCAACTGCTCGAATCGCTGATTCTGTTGATGTGGAACTTAGGTTTTGGGAAGAAGGTTAGTTTTTACAAAAACTTTGGGACATTTTGCTATTATTCCGGTTACCTTCGAGAAGCTCTGCTTTCGAAGAGACGGAATTAAAAGTCTGTCCGGTAAAAGAACCCAATGATTAATGTGCTTTTAAGGCTTTGCTAGTAATTGCAAACTGCGTGAATGGTTGATTTACAGTAATGCTACCAATGAAATCATTGGCTTTATGCGCTCGCCGGGAACGCCCGATTACGAGTCGTTGGTCGCGCTACTTGTCAAACCTGCAACCTGCTTTTGAGCCGAAAAGACAACCAAGACTAAGTGGGAATCGCTGCGAAGTCGCTTCAAATCACAAAAAGTCGGCTTCTTTGGCTGAGCTAAAACGAACCGAACGTTTTTTAACTTTAGAAAAATTGGGAAAACCGAAGGAAATTGTTGACTCGAAAAGCCAGCTGGTCTATAGTGGATGCACGTAGAGGTTTTTCGTCAAGAGGTTTAGTTAGAAAGAATAGAGAGTTTAAAAATGCGAATTGTAAAAATGTTGCTTGGGGTTGCTTTGTGCGGGCTTTCGTCGGTCCCATGTCAGGCCGCGTTGCTTTTCTCCGACGATTTCACTTATGCGACGGGCTTAAGCCAAACAAGTCTCGTAAATGGAGTCAATGGGGGTTGGATTGCTACTACGGCCAACGTCGATGTTTTGAACGACGCGATTGGTACTTCTTATGGGATTCCGGCCTTTGGACAGGGTAATTATATAGACCTTGGGGGAACGGTTACTTCGGGTAGTGCGTCGGCTGTTTTCAGTACTAATAGTTCATTTATTGCGGGTGTCCTTACAGATGAAAAGGTTCTTTCGTTTGGTTTGGCTGGCAATAACAGGTCGGTTTTTGGTCCCGTATCAGATACGGTATTGGTGACCTTCGGTACCTATTCTGAATCCTTTACTTTGGCTAGAGGAGCAGCGTTTACTCAGTTTACGCGAACCCTTCTGAACTCTGTCAACGGAATTTTAACCTTTACGGTTACGACTCCCTTCACGACTCAGGTTGCGTCCGAACAGGGGCCATTGCTTGATAATGTCTCGCTCAACGACCAGTTGATTAATACGGTTCCTGAGCCTGCATTTGCTTCGGTTGCGTTGCTCTTGAGTGGTTTGGTTTTCGCGAGACGCCGAAAGTTTGTTAAGGCCGTATAGTAGCTGGCTAGTGATGTTTTGAGTCTTCTAAGATCGCAATTATCGTTGAGGCTTAATTCGCTTCTAATTGATGGTTGCGATTTTTTGTAAGCAGGATAATAAATTGCCCAGACAAAACCAGGATGTTTATCCAGTCGGTGTCGGGCCTAGTGCGAGGTTGCTGTCACGCTTCCGGCCTATTATTCGCTATCGGAGGTGGCTAGTGAGAAGGCGTTGCTTAGCGATACTTTCTTTGCTTTGATTCTGTTTGATCAGGCCGACAGCGGAACGTTTTGTCCAGGCAATATTTTTAGCAGCTTTAAGAGTTATCTTCTTCTGTCCTTCCGCTGCCGTGGTACCACTAGATTCCACGAAAAAACAAGAGGCTTAGAAATATGATTGACGTCTCGGTAGTTATCTGTACTTGGAATCGCAGCGGATTATTGCGGCAAACTCTAAAAAGCTTGGAGGAGTGTAGGATTCCTAACAACCTATCGTGGGAGGTTCTCGTAGTTGATAATGCAAGTTCTGATGACACGCAACAAGTCCTAATGGATGCCAAGCAAAGATTGCCGCTAGTTACATGTATCGAGAAAACACCCGGCAAGTCTAATGCGTTGAATCTTTCGTTAAAAATGGCGCAGGGAAAGTATTTGTTATATACAGATGATGATGTTGTGGTCGACCCTGATTGGATCGTAAACACAGTGTCGGCATTTCAACGTTATAACGCCGATATCGTTTACGGTCGCGTCCGACCTTTTTGGGAGACTAGGCAACCTACTTGGTTTTCGGATTTGTTTAATGGTCACTTTGCGCTTCTCAATCATGGCGACGTCGAATTCGAAACAAAAGACCAACAACTTTGTGGTTTCGGTGTCAACAATTCTTTTCAAAAGACATCGCTACTATCCTTGGGTGGATTCCGTACCGACATTGGGCCTCGACATAACAAAGGTGCAGGTGGAGAAGACACCGATATCTTTCTGCGAGCTTACGCAAAAGGAATGAAGGTAATCTATACGCCGCATGCATTAATAAACCACTTTATTCCAATCGAAAGATGCCAACGTCGATATTTTCGGAAACGCACGTGGCGTGGAAGCGAAGACGTTTACCGAGTTTATGTCGACGAGAAGCTTGCCAGATGTTTCCTGGGCATCCCAAGGTATCGTTTTCGCATGGCGATATCGGACTTATTAATGAATATTCGCGCTAACCTTGCAGGTGAATCGTCAAAAGCGTTTTACACGGAACTAAGGCTATTGAACTTTGCAGGAATGGTTTACCACTCAATCCTAGGTTTTGGGAACCGGTGCAAAAGGTCATACTATAATTGTAAGGTAACGGAACGCTGTTAGTAGTTCCATCGGGCGTCGATCTCATGTCAGGCAGGCCTCGATTGCTAGCAAAACTTTTTCGGTTCATTTGTCACGATTCGCTGTTCTTGGACAGTCTGGCACTTTCTCGAACAATTGCTGCTATTCTTGCACTGTCACGACTTGTGATCGACGCCCCAAGATGGCCGACAGGTACGCATAAACGCCTTTTTTTTGTTGGAATTTGGGTTGATCCTAGAAAATAAACCGCTGTCGATTACTTTCATTGTTCCCACGTATCGGCGTCCAACTGAACTGGCAATGTGTCTCGAACACCTTTGTGCCATGGATTCGGTTAAACACTGCGCAGTAGATGTCCTTGTTTACGATAATGGTTCTCCGAACAATAGTCGAGGCATTGTTGAGTCCTTCTCGGACAGGCTCCCCATTGAATACCATCTGAATGCGCCTGGGCATGGATTTGGTTACTCTGTCCTTAAAGGGGCAAAGGCGGCGAATGGCGATATCATTGTTGAACTAAACGACGATGCATTGGTGCCACCAAACTTCCTGACGCGACTGCTGGATCAATTCAACCAACATGAGGATCTCGGGATCTTGGGTTTTCGAGCGATCGAAACGGGTTACGAAGACTCGGGAGGCCCCATCGGCGTGATCAATGTTCGTAAGATGGAGGTTGAGGGGAATTTCAGCCGTTCACTTTCGGAGCCTATTGAAGTTGAGCATGTTTATGGTTTTTGCTATGCATATCGCCGAAAGTTACTCGAGTTGGGCGGCTGTCACGACAGGGTACTGCTATCCCAGGACTATAGCAGTGGCAATCGCATTGAAACCGATCATTGCTTAGCCGTCCGAAAACTTGGATTCAAAGTTGTCTATGACGGCTCCACTGCGATAGAGCATCTCGCTAAGCCGCGTGGCGACATGTCAGAACGTTCGGATGCATGGCGCATCAATTCAATAAGAAACACCCTTTATCTTTTCCTAAAACACTTCGGACTGTTTGGCAATGGCGCTATAGCACTTCGCTTCACATTGCTTCATGATATGGGGTTAAGGTCTGCTATTCTTCGGCCTACCTTTCAAAACTGGCATTATTTTGCGATTGGCTGTAGTGCACGATGCAGTGCATTTAGACACTACTTACATTATTTGCTTTTTTATCGAAACAACCACTTTAAATCTGCTGGAAACCGCACATGAAAGTTGTCATTCTCGCTGGAGGTTATGGGACGCGATTTGGTAGGTTGACCGATTTCTTACCCAAACCGATGATACCAGTTGGGCCAATGCCCCTCCTATGGCACCTTATGCGTTTCTATGCGCATTTTGGTCACGATGAATTCATCATTGCCACTGGATACAAGTCCGAGTTAATTAAGGAGTTTTTTGCGAATTTGCATGTCTACTCGCATGACTTCACTATTAACTATCGGGGGGATTCCCTTAACCCCCAAATTCATTTCTCGGCCAACCACTTCCGCCCCAAGATCACCGTTGCGTACACCGGGCAGGAAACCATGACCGGTGCGCGTGTAAGGAGAATCGCTCCGTATCTTGGCGACGATGAGTCCTTTCTTTTGACCTACGGGGATGGCTTGACCGACATTGATATAAACCAACTCATCGACTTTCACAAATCGCATGGCAAACAGGCAACTTTAACTGCGGTTTATCCACCTCCGAAATTTGGAAATCTTCAGTTTGAGGAGGACCGCGTGACGAGTTTCGCGGAAAAACAAGGGAACGAGGGCGGAATGGTTAACGGCGGTTTCTATGTATTGCAACGGTCGGTTTTGGATTACCTCTCTGAAGATCCGAGTTGTGTTTTAGAAAAGGAGCCCATGGAAACGCTCGCTTCAAAAGGAGAGTTAATGGCTTTTCGCCACACTGGCTATTGGCAGTGCATGGATACTACACGGGATTTGGATAGCTTGCAAAGGACTTGGAGTGACGGTAACGCTCCATGGAAAAAATGGTCGGACGGTTACCATGATTAAGTTACTATTTTCTATAAAGTCTAAGGATTGAATTTGTTCCAAGAACTGTATCGCAATCGAAGAGTGTTGGTGACGGGCCACACAGGGTTCAAAGGCTCCTGGTTAGCGCTTTGGTTGTCAAGGCTAGGTGCGCACGTTGTGGGTTACGCCCGAGCACCTGAGACGACGCCAAATCATTGGGAGCTACTAGGACTAGATTCGTGCCAATCGGTTTTGGCCGATTTGCGCGACCAAAGTCAATTAGTACAAGCTTTCCGTGATCATCAACCTGAGATCGTCTTTCATTTGGCAGCGCAACCGCTTGTCCGCCGATCGTATCGCGAACCGCATGAAACGTTTTCGACCAATGTCATGGGTACTTTGAATGTCTTCGAGGCTGCCATCGCATCGCGTTCGGTCCGCGCTATCGTGTGTGTAACTAGCGACAAAGTTTATGAGAACCAAGAGTCTTCAGACGGATACACTGAAACAGACCGGCTAGGTGGGTCGGATCCTTATAGCGCGTCGAAAGCATGTACAGAAATATTAGCAGCCTGCTACAATCGTTCCTTTTTCCAGCAGAACCAAGCAGCGGCGGGGATGCTACTTGCAACCGTTCGAGCTGGAAATGTCATAGGCGGCGGTGACTGGTCAGAGGACCGCCTAATTCCTGACGCGGTGCGTGCGGTTGTAACAGAAAAATCACTCGGGATTCGCAATCCTGGATCGGTCAGACCCTGGCAGCATGTTCTGGAACCACTTTCGGGTTACTTGTCTGTCGGGCAGAGACTACTGGAGGGGGACGTCCGCTCAGCAAGAGCTTGGAATTTCGGCCCTGAACTGGAGGGAATGGTCCGCGTAGACGATGTTATTCGACGCTTCCAAGAATCATGGCCAAGCCTTCGGGCAGATATTGCCCCTGAAGAGTATGCGCCGCCGGAAACGAAACTTCTTCGCCTTGATAGTTCCTTAGCCACCAAACAATTAAACTGGAAGCCTATATGGAACTGGCAGACTGCAGTGACTCGCACCGCTCAATGGTATGAAGCATTTCACGAATCAAAGGAAGTCAAGTCAACGGACGACCTGGATCATTTTTTGGAAGCGGCTCAGCGATTGAATGCGGGGTGGGTACAGTAGATGCAATTCCATGGAACACCAATCCCCGGCATAACCCTCGTTGAACTACGAGTATTGCAAGACGATCGAGGTTGGTTTGCAAGAAGCTTTTGCCGAGAAACGTTTCTTTTGCAGGGTTTAGAAACGGAGATATCGCAAATCAATCATTCCTATTGTAAAACACGTGGGATATTGAGGGGCCTCCATTATCAAAGAGCGCCTCAAGCCGAAACGAAATTGGTTCGCTGCGTCAAGGGATCGATTTTTGACGTGGCGGTCGATGTGAGGCAGGACTCACCCACATTTTTGCAATGGTATGGCGTAAACTTAGATGAGGATTCGCCTTATGCTTTGTACGTGGGTCCGGGTTTTGCCCATGGCTATCAAGCTCTTTCGGATCATTCTGCCGTGGTCTATCAGTCTAGTGCATCCTACGCACCAAATCTCGAGGGATGCGTAAGATTTGACGATCCAAGGATTGGAGTGCAGTGGCCGATTATGTCCCCAATTTTGTCTCCAAAGGACCAGAGCGTTCCATGGCTAGAAAGTGATTTCCTGGGAATCTCCGTATGAAACAAGTACTGGTGACTGGAGCTACAGGATTCATGGGCAAGCACTTGGTTCGCAGCCTGATTGCCGAGGGATACCATGTGATTGCTACACATCGGATAGGGTCGGACTTGACTGGTTTTGCGAATATGCAAGACGCATTGGAGTGGGTCGAAATGGATTCGACTGATACATGGTGCAAATCACTTTGCGACAAACGCAACTGGGACACAGTCATTCATTTGGCTACGGATTATGGACGACAATCCGGTACTGTGTCCGGCATTGTAGCGACGAACGTTTTATTTCCACTTCGATTACTAGAAATCGCGATTGAGCGCCGAATCGAATTATTTGTTAATACCGACACATGTTTCAGTGTTGATTATCCGTATTTACGTCCGTATACATTATCCAAAAAGCAATTTGCCAAATGGGGCGAGGTGTTAACCGATAACACGGATACACGATTCCTCACTCTTGAGCTTCAACATCCCTATGGGCCTGGGGACGGACCTGGAAAGTTTGTGCCTTGGATCATTGATCAATGCTTGCACTCATCAGAACCGATACGGCTTACGAGTGGCCATCAGGAAAAAGACTTCATTTTCGTAGATGATGTCATCAACGCATATTTGACTTTAATTCGCCGATGGCGTGAGATAGCATCTGAGACTTTGGTTATTCCCTGCGGGACCGGCAAGCCGATTTCGGTCCGCGATTTGGTCGAATGTGTTCATCGACAGTGTTCGAGCGACGCGAAGCTCGAATTCGGAGCGCTACCAGACCGACCAGGGGAGATCATGCGATCGGTCGCTGACATATCGATTCTCTCGCAACTAGGTTGGACTCCCGTCACTTCCTTGGCGGAGGGAATTGATCGTACCTTTAATGAGGCGATTCGCGCTGAGCCTAAAATAGGGCATCGATCACAACATGGGCCGAAAACCGTGGGCTAACGCCCTGCGGCAGATCAGCCGGAACGCGTTAGCGTCCGGTTCAGCCCAACTTACGATCGACGTCTGTTCGTGAAAACACTTCTATTGACAAATAGCCGGACCTTCAGCCCTTGGGACCCATCGTACCCAACACCCAGCCCGTTGGGCTGGGCTAGGCAAATTACTGGGCCTTTGGCCCAAATATGCAAGAAACGCGCAACATCAAAATTCACGCGTCGGGTTATAAATAATCCGCGCTAGCCGCCGGTATCCCGATCCAATGTCACTTGTTAAACTCGAACAACAGGGCGATCGAAACACGATCTGACCATGCTAGGATTCGTATTTGTCTACGCTGCATTTGCACTAGGAATTCTTGGTGCTTTCGTCAGACCCTACCTCGGTCTGCTAGTTTTCTACGCATTCGTTTTTCTAGAGCCCGAATGGAATTGGCGATGGGCTATTGCTAGAGACGCTGGCTTTCAGAAATATCTAGCTGGATTCACGATCCTTGGTTGGCTCCTGCACGGTGCACGTTTCCCAAGACGGCAAACCAACGTGACTCTTGCGACAATGTGCCTGGTGCTGTTCCTCTTACTGGCGTGGATTTCGAGTTTTTTCACTATCAGTGTTGAGTACACTGAATTCTACATGGGGATTCTTTGGAAAATAATCGCCATGAGTTTGCTCGCTATCGCAATTCTCGATAGTGAAAAGAAAATTGTGGTTTTGGCCTGGGTGATTGTTGTCTGTCAAGGATACAACGCTTATCAGATCAATCTTCAGTATTTCACCGATGGTTTTTGTCGATTTGCATACCAATCCGAATGGGGATATAAGGGCGACAACAATCTCTATTCGATTTTCACCATGCCTGCTGCGGGATTGGCAGCTGGCTTTGCGATATTTTCGAAGACATGGAAAGAAAAGGCCATTGCGGGCTGTATTCTGTTGCTTCAAGCTCATCAAGTGATGTTGCTCGAATCACGGGGTGGAATGCTTGGTGGTTTGATAATGATTATTTTGCTGATATTTTTGATGCCAAAAACTTCGATTAATATCACGATTGTCGGCGTTGGCTTGATCTTAGGGTCCGTACTAGCCGGACCACCGGTGGTTAAAGAGTTCATGTCATCCTTTGAATCATCGGATTCCTTAGACTCCTCCGCCAGCTCAAGATTTTCGACGTGGAAGGCTGGAATGGATATGACACTGGATTACCCATTCCTCGGAGTTGGACCTTATGCGGGTCAAGTACTCGTACCCCAGTACTACGAAAAATCAGATCGAAAGGATGCAAAGGGACTGCACAATCTATTTTTTGAAATCAGTACTGGTTGCGGTATACCAGCCGTAATTCTGTACTTCAGCTTCTTTAGTATTATCGCATTTGGGAGTTGGAGATTAATTCGCAGCAGCGGAACCATGAAAGAAAACCATCGAGCGATTCTCACAGGCGCACTCGTTGGAAACGCGGGTTACGCGGCGAGTAGCATGTTTTCAAGCGGAGCCCTTTTGGAATCGTCCTATATATGCGCATCCCTCGGCGCGGCAATGCTACTCGTGGAAAGTGAACCACTGTCAGATTCAAGCTCGTTGGACTTGGAAACGACTGACAATACTGAAAATGAAAATGAAAATGAAAATGGGACTGAATTACCATCAAAGTATTTTTCTTAACCGATGAGATTGTTTGGCCGCTGCGCATTGGGGGGCACTTGCATCTATTCAATGTCATTAAAGAATTGCGCAATGTATCCGATTTTGATATCCATTTGATCACACGGGGCCCATTGGATTCAAATGTAGCCGATCATTTGGAGGGGATAGAGTGTGTTCCTTTAAGCAGTATTTCTGCTCAGCAGGCAACATCGCCGAGAGATAAATCTGTTCGAGGAGCCGCTCGTTATTGGGGCACTCGCTTGGACGATGTTTATCGGTTTCAAGAACTTTGCAATCGGCATCAGCCCGATGCGGTCGTCGCGACGAAGCCAGATGGATACGTGTATCTCTCGATGCTCGAGAAGTGTGCAAAAATCTGGTATCCCGCCGACGATCCCGTATTGCATCAATGGTCGCTTTCAAGAATGGCAACGGGGTTCAATCGCTATTCGAAGTTGGTCCACGCGATTAAACAGGGATATTTACAGTTTCGATTGAGAAACTTCATTGACCAGGCATGGTTTGTATCAGCCCTGGATGCGAAATTCGCATCCAAGACCCTTGGTAAATCATGCACTCGGATAATCACAAATGGGGTGGATTGCAATACTTTTCCAGTTTTGGAAAACGACGGTGCACTTCACTCTTGTGTTTTTTGGGGCAGACTGGACTTCGCTCCCAACATTGACGCCCTGAACTGGTTTTGCTCAAACGTCTGGCCGGATATTCGACGGCATTTTCCGAATGCGGTTTTCAATGTTATCGGTATGTGTCCAACTGCATCGTTGCGTGATTTAGTAGCGAGAGAGCCTTCGATTGTATTGACTGAAAACCCAAATTCCATTTCGGAACACGTCGCGCTCAGTCAGGTCGCATTGTTTCCATTCGTAAGTGGCGCTGGTATTAAGAATAAAGTTCTCGAAGCAGCAAGTATGGGCAAACCTATTGTTGGATCCCCTATTTCTCGCAATGGTCTCAATGGGCAAGTCCCCTTTCCGATTTGCAAGAGTCCAAAAGAATGGGTCACTGCCATTGCGAGTCTTTGGGAGAGTCGTCAGTTGCGTGCGGATCACGGCAGCCAAAACGCAAGGTGGGTGCGAGAAAACCATTCCTGGGTCCTCAGTGCAAAACTAGCGGCAGGTTTTCTCAGAGAATTTATCAGTAAGGAAATTTAGACCTGTGCGATACTCTGAACTCTTGCGAGTTCAGTTAGTGAGCCAAGGTCCTGATCAGAATTCGAACGTCGATCGTAAGTTGGGCTGAACCGGACGCTAACGCGTTCCGGCTGATTAGCCGCAGGGCGTTAGCCCACGGTTTTCGGCCCATGTTGTGATCGATGCGATTTCCCGGAATTTGAATCCTAGCGGAATGGCCATGGTTGACTCTTGGACAGCAACAAATGGAGTGCCTTGCTTTCTTGCGGGATTATAGATTCGAAAACTCAATGGCTCGATGCGATTACAAAGCTATGGGAATGCGAGTTTGATCGCAGGCAACTAGGAGCTGAGACTCGAAAATGGGGTGAGCAAAATCACAATCGGCTTGCCACAGTGAAAATCGCGACAGTCGGATTGTTTGAAAGCCGAATGGCTTAAGTCGCTTAGCATCTTACGGAAAATAAGTGGCATAGGCTTCCAGTCGGTGGACGTCAGATCACGGGCTGGAAGCCTATGCCACAATGGAGAACCGACAGTAATTTCCGCTCGATGCCTAGTCTCTGCTTATATCAAACTTCGACGTAAATATTAACTATCCACAGATTGTTATTGAATCTCATACGCGCTTCTTGGAATTCTGAATGATTGGTTTGCTGGGTTCGAACGGATACGTTGGAACTACTTTTCGTTTGCTATTTGATCGTTTGCAGATCCCATGGATGCCGGTTCCACGGTCCGAACTCTATGATGCTAGACGACTAGCCGCAGCTTTTAAACATGCCGATGTGAGTTGTGTCATCAACTGCGCGGGGTTTACGGGCAAGCCCAACGTCGACGCTTGCGAATTGCAAAAGACGGAATGCTTGCTTGGGAATGGGGTCCTGCCAGGCATTATTCGTGAGGTTTGCGAGGCATTGGACATCCCTTGGGGACATGTCTCCACCGGTTGCATCTTCACTGGGCGTCGTGGCGATGGACACGGTTTCACCGAAGCTGATCCGCCCAATTTCTCGTTCCGACAAGACAATTGCAGCTTCTACTCAGGAGCAAAAGCGCTCGGCGAAGAAGTCCTCGTCGGTGCTAAACGATGCTATGTCTGGCGGTTGCGAATCCCGTTGGAAAACACCTCCAGCCCTCGAAACTATCTCCAAAAACTTCTTAGCTACGACACCTTGCTCGAGGCTGAGAATTCTCTGTCTCAACTCCAAGAGTTCGTTCAAGCTTGCTACGACTCGTTCCGATTGGAGATCCCCTATGGAACCTACAATGTGACCAATCCAGGCAGTGTCTGGACGAGTGATGTCGTAGAACTTATTAAGAAGTCGGGGGTCAGTCAAAAGAACTTCAAGTACTTTCACGATGAGTCGCAGTTCATGCAGTTGGCCGCCAAAACACCTCGTTCGAACTGTGTTCTCGATTCGTCTAAAGCGATTGATGCCGGTTTGACACTGTCGCCTGTGATTGAGGCCATTGAAAAGATGTTGGGGAGTTGGAAAGGATAGAAGCGAGGGGCGAGAAGCGAGGGGCGAGGGGCGAGAAACGAGAAACGAGGGGTGAGTTAGATCACCGCGATCTTTTTTCTCCCCTTCTCCTCCCCGGGAGGAGAAGGGGCCGGGGGATGAGGATGATTTCTCAAAACACCTACGCCGCGCCTCTACGCCCGCTGAATGCTTGCTGTGGCAACTCGTTCGTAACCGACAACGTTGCCACGCCAATTTTCGTCGCCAACACAAACTCGGGTATTACGTCTTGGATTTTTATTGCCCGGAAGCGAAACTTGCTGTGGAATGCGATGGGTTGCCACACCTTACTCCCGAACGGTTCGAGAAAGATCGAGTTCGAACCCAATGGCTCAATGGACAAGGTGTCGAAGTGATTCGTTTCACCAGTAACGAAATCGAAAACGATACGCAGAGGATCCTGTTTGAAATCGATGTGGTACTAAAAAGACTGTTCAAAAAAGACACACCTCCTCATCCCCCGGCCCCTTCTCCTCCCCGAGGAGGAGAAGGGGAGTTAGACCGTCAGCCGCTCCGCGATTTCGAAATTGGGATTGAATAGAGTCGGATTTTGGAACAAAACCTGCGCAAACAAAAATGGCTGCAATACCGAATTTTTAACAGCCCAGCGCTGTGCCTAGTTTGCGAACCTTGGCTTCCTGAAAGATAAGCTGGGCAGGGGAGCAGGGCTAGTCAATTCAACAAACTGCACAAATTAGCCGATGGCCGTTAGGCTCGGTTGTTCTGCGGAAACCGGAGCTAACGCTCGACGGCTAATGGACCAACGTGAAACAATGACTAGCCCTGGAGAGTTTGGGAACCAGATCGCCTCTTCCCAGAATCCCTATTTTCAAACTTGCTGGCCGCCAGAGGCGGCAAGCAAGTTTGAATATAGAGGTAAGGCGCGTGGTCGGGGTCATATCTGGTTACCAAACTTTGCTTCCTGCCAGGCAAGCTGGCAGGAGAGCGGTATCAGCCGACTTGTGGGGTATAACAAGGCTGGAAGCCTATGCCACAGGGAAGAACAGACAGTAATTTTCCGTTCGATACTTAGCAACTAGCCATTAATTCCCCCAACAGCTTGCCGATTCCCGTGACGCCTCCTAACGACAATTCGATTCGCGATGCCATCTTACTAAAGGAGAATGGATTCGCGGGTGTCGACGCGACCAATCCCAAGTCTCCTTCGGGACACGCTTATGGAATACGTACATCAACTCGATTGACCAGCAATTATCGACAGACGCATCGGAGAACTGCTGTGGACGTAACTCCTCAAGAAGTAATGGACTGTATCGAAGCGGCTGGCGTCAGCCATTGGGTGTTGATGGGTCTGCATGGCTATGCCGGCTACATGCCGATGCCACGGGCAACGCAGGACGTGGACATCATGCTGCCATATAGCCAAAAGAAAAAGGCAACGAAGGCGATTGCGGCTCGATGGCCGATGTTGCAGATACTAGAGCTTTCGCACGTAGTCCGGTTCATGGACCCGAATGATCTGGACGCAGATGGAATGCCAATGCCGGTTATCGATTTGATGCTTCCGTGGAGCGAATTCCAAAAGACCATTCTGTTGCATCATGTGCTCGTCGACCCAGCATCAGGCAATCGCATTCCTACACTAGTGGCTGCCATTGTGTCGAAATACGCGGCCTTCGTATCTCCGTATCGCGATGCAGACAAACGAGACTACGATTCTGGGGACATGCGTCGAATTATGAAAGCCAACGAGAGCCAGATAGATCGAGAAGTTCTTTCGAGCTTAGCGAATCAAGTATGGGACGGTGGCGGGAAAGAGATCAAGCAATTCCTTGAGTTGGCCTTAAAGGACCAACCTTTCCCAAACAGTCGATAGCACTTAGGCTCAAAACCAAGTCCAGGTGGGTGGAGGGCTAGTCATTGTTTCACGTTGGTCCATTAGCCGTCGAGCGTTAGCTCCGGTTTCCGCAGAACAACCGGGCCTAACGGCCATCGGCTAATTTGTGCAGTTTGTTGAATTGACTAGCCCTACAGGTGGGTGGAGGAATGCAGTTTTTTTTCACGCGGAGTCGCAGAGATGATGGCTTGAATGATCAACTATTCTTTGTCTCCGCGTTCTCCGGTGCTCCGCGTGAGTAATCCTTCGTCGATCTCAACCCGGAACCCACAAAGAGCCCTGTCCTAACTGCTTTTGAAACGATTGAGACAATCGTTCTACTATAAAAACGCCAGCCCTTCATTCAAATTTAAGTTTTTCCTCGTAGGAAATTTTGTTCACGAAAATGCACTCTCGAAAAATCTTAGTCACTGGCGGAGCCGGATTCATTGGCGGTTGCTATGTTCGAACTCTTGCCCGCGCTGGTGATCGTCATGTCTTCAACCTCGACAAGCTTACGTACGCTGGCAACCTCGACTCGCTCGAAGGTGTTTCAACAGAGCGACACGAATTTGTTCAAGGCGATATTTGCGATTTTGAACTGGTATCTTCGCTGCTTGCAAAACATCGACCTGCCGCGGTTGTTCATTTTGCTGCCGAATCCCACGTTGATCGCTCGATCGATGGTCCGCTCGAATTTGTACAAACCAATGTAATGGGGACTGCGACCATGCTCGAAGCCTCTCGCCAGTATTGGCGTGAGCTGCCAGAAACCGAGCGATCCGCGTTTCGATTTCACCATGTATCGACCGACGAAGTGTTTGGTTCACTCGGTGAAACAGGCTACTTTACTGAGACAACATCCTATGCACCCCGTTCGCCTTATTCGGCCAGTAAGGCTGGCTCTGACCATTTGGTACGCGCCTACTTCGAAACCTATGGCATGCCTGTCCTGATTACGAACTGTAGCAATAACTACGGGCCTTACCAATTTCCAGAGAAACTGATTCCACTCGTGTCACTCAATGCGATTGAGGGAAGAAAGTTGCCCGTTTACGGCGATGGGAAAAATGTTCGCGATTGGTTGTATGTCGATGACCATGTGGATGCCTTGACGACCGTTCTGAGCCGCGGCCGAGTCGGGGAAACGTACAACATTGGCGGCGATTCCGAGCAAACCAATATCGATATCGTGCGTCAGATATGCGACATCGTCGATGCGATTCAGAACAAGAACGGTTCCAGTTCAACGCACCATCAGATTCGATTCGTCGCCGATCGACCGGGCCATGATCATCGTTACGCTATCGATTTTTCGAAGATTCGAGATGAGCTGGGATGGAAGCCGAGAATGGATTTTCGATCGGGACTGAGGCAGACCATCGAATGGTATGTCGCGAACTCGGATTGGGTGCAACGCGTGCAATCGGGCAGCTACAGGCGAGAAAGATTAGGAGGAGCGAGAGATTAGAGGCGAGAGGCTAGTTCGGATTATTCAAAGGCGATTTGTCGATCAGCCGATGGGCGTTAGGTAAATGGTTATGGTCGCAATGACATCTCTAGAAATACTATTTTCGTCACGCATCAGAGCGCAGCTTGTTCGTCAGATTGTCGTCCAGAGAAATATTCGACCTGTACGATTGAATTGAACAGTGAGCGGGAATTTTGTGAGATTGCGACTAGCCATGAAATGGCGTCATGCACTAGCCATGGGCGAAAGCCCATGGTTTTGTAGCCATACGTGGTCGAAGTCCTGAAGGGACGACATGAGCGATCCCTGATTTGAAATCATCTTGATTTATCGGACTTCATTTCGTTCCTTCGGGACTATCGGCACGTGATGTTATGCGGACCATGGGCTGACGCCCAATGGCTAAATCATTTCGTCCTTATCAGGACTAGGACCATCAATGGTGCGCAAAAAAGCCTTGAAAACAGATAGTTTTGATTTGTCTAAAGTACACCTACCCCAACTTAGTTCCTCACGGATTGAAATAGCCAATCTTGAGACGATGCGTAACTCGCCACTCGCGTTCTTGATATCTGACACACGCGGTTACCTTTAAACTTTTGTCGCTATTCTCGGAATTAAGCGAATTCGCTAGCGAATTCGGGCCCGGGGCTAGCGCCCACCGGTTCACGAAAACACAAAATGAGTGCCATTTGTCTGATGCCCTGCGACTAAGGAATACGCCGGGCTGGTGACTAGAAATCGAACGTTCTCGTGACTTGTGTCTCGCAAAACGACCTTGAAAAGCGGTCGATTGACCTTTAATATAGGTCGACATGAAATCTCTCGAAATACTATTTTCGTCACGCATCAGAGCACAGCTTGTTCGCCTAATGTTTACTGTCGATGCACGCGCCCTACATCTCCGAGAAATTGCTCGTTTAGCAGGATGCTCGCTGTCTGCGATTCAACGTGAGGTAAAGAATCTTTCTGAGATAGCGGTTGTTCTTGTCACAAAAGATGGGAATCGGACGTATGTACAAGCGAACACCAAACATCCTTTTTTCTCAGAACTGACATCGATCGTTCGGAAGACGAGCGGCATGATCGGATTAATTCGCGATGCGATTGGCAGTGATGGGATATCTGCGGCGTTTGTTTTCGGCTCGGTGGCAACTGAAACCGATGGGTCGAACAGCGACATCGATTTAATGATTATCGGCAACCTAGGGCTTCGTGAACTTGTAAAACGGCTTACCAAGGTTACCAACAGCCTCGGCCGAGAGGTCAATCCTCATGTGTTCCAAGCCAACGAATTTGCAAAACGCTGGAAAGATCATGATCACTTTTTAATGGATGTTATGAGTAAACCAAAGCAGTTCCTTTTTGGAGACGAGGATGAGCTTAGTCGATTGGCAGAATAATGGTTGGCTTCGTCCACATCAATCGAGCAGCAAAGAGATCGATGGCCTTTTTTCAATTATCGATCGTGACCTGTTGGATTCGACGACAGTTGATCTTTCCAATGATTGGAAGTTTGGTATCGCTTACAATGCGGCATTAAAATTGTGTACGGTATTGTTGCATGCATCAGGTTATCGCCCAGAGAAAAATTTGCAGCATTTTCGAACCATAGCATCTCTACCGTTGATACTCGGTCCCACTAAATCCGATGATTCAATTTATCTGGAAACTTGCCGAGTCAAACGCAATACCGTGGAATACGACTTGGCAGGCGTTGCTAGCGAATCAGAGGCGACTGAATTGCTTGGGTTCGCATGCGAGCTGCGGACGGAAGTTTTGATTTGGCTTGGGAACACCTATCCCAGCTTAGTTCCTTACGGATTGAAATAGCCAATCTTGAGACGATGCGTAACTCGCCACTCGCGTTCTTGATTTCTGACACGCGCGGTTAACTTTAAGTCTTTGTCGCTATCCTCGGAATTAAGCGAATTCGCTAGCGAATTCGGGCCCGGGGCTAGCGC
>CAMDKL010000119.1 GCA_945900945.1 Pirellula staleyi DSM 6068 | reverse complement strand
GGAACTGCCGCTGTCTTATCTTTATTCTTTCGAAGCGGGAACAGTTGCCACCAACGTTGAGCGACCTCCTCGTCCGACCAGCCAGCAACCACGTCTGGCCTATTGCGAAGGATAACATGGACATGATTAACCATCACAGCAAAGGAAAGGCAATCAATTCCAAAGCTGGCGGCAAGTTCTTGCAGTCGATTTTGGATCCAAGTCCGACGATGCTCGAACGATTTGCCGGAGAGAGGATCCATTCCACAGAGCCACGCGCGGCGCACGGTTCTCTGAACGGCATGAAAAGCTCCAACCTCATTCGGGTCGAAAATATCGCGTCGATTCTGCCTAGCCATAAGAGCCTCCCGCAATTGCAAACCGGAACGAAAGGAACTGAACAGGCTCAAAGTCTACCAAAATAAAAGAATCGCCACAATATATGGCTGGATGGCCCTTTTGATTTGCCTTTTGATTTGCTGCTTTTGATTTGCTGCTAATCTGTCAACACAAAGTTGCGATTGAAAAAACGCAATCCCCCCAGCCAACCTGCTAAACCTGGCTGGTTCTTAGTTGCGATTGATAGACAAAGCCGTGGTTCTTTAATTTGCCAGCCAGGTCACAGCAACTACAGTTGATGAATTGCGTTCCGTCGCGAGTCACTATTCCGCAGTTTTTGTATGCCTTCTCATCATGAATGTGTCCAAAGGCATGGATCTTCGGCTTGATCCTTTCTAGGACATGCCGTCGAAGTGATTTTGAGCCGACATTCACCGGACCGCCCGTGTCCATATCGCGTGTCACATCGAGGATTCCTTTGGGTGGTCCGTGCGTGATCAGGATGTCGATGTCATCTGGAATCGACTGCCAGACGATATCGAGTTCCGACCGTTCTCTCATATATGCCCAGTCGAAGAACCTTGGTGTGTAAGGTGTGCCGAAGATCCTGAAACCGCTCCATTGAGTCTGCGCGTGGATCAGAAAAGTAACCTTCGGATAGTTCTCTGCGCGTATCAATCCTTGTTCGATTGCCGTCGAATGGTTGCCAGGAACGAAGATCTTGGTCGGAATCTCTAAGGCCGAATACCAGTCAAAAAAATTACGAGCTTCCGACTCGTTCATCCAAGCGTTTCCAGACTCCGATTCATCACCGCAATGAATTACCAAGTCAACCTCGGGAACCTGCAATTGTTCGTGCCGATTGTGTGTATCGGAAATAAACCAGATTTTCATGGAAATAACTTACTGGAGGGCGATAGTCCAATGGCACTCACTTTGGCACCACAGGTGCCATTTCTTGTAGCGGAGTGGCGCAAGCCACCCGGTATTTCATGAGTTTTCTCGCACTTCACCGGACGGCTCGCGCCGTACCGCTACCAAAGTGAGTGCCATTTGACGATAGTCAGAGGGATAGCTATGAATATTCTAGTTCAAAAAGAGCGAACCGAAAGTACTTGTGCAAACACCCCTGCATCGACATTGCCACCGCATAGCGTGACGCCTACCACCTGTCCTTGGAGCATCGCTCGCTCTTGCATCGCAGCAGCAAACGCGGCGGCGCCTGCACCTTCAGCTACGTTGTGGGTATCTGCGTACAAGTGTCGCATCGCCTCAGCGACATCGCCGTCAGTCACTTTAACGACATGGTCGATGTGCGGAATCAGGACATCGAGCGCGGTCTGGTCAGCGATGCGACAGGCCATGCCATCCGCTAGTAACGTGGTAACCGGTGATGTGATGACTCTGCCTGCGGATATCGAGTCTGCATAGGAGGTCGCGTGCGCGCTCACTACGCCGACAATTTTAACCCGATGTTCCAGCGCTAGCTTGGCGGTAATGGCCGCTGTAGCGCCAGAGCCCATTCCGATCGGAACATAGGCAACGTCCATATGAGGCACAGCCTTAAAAAACTCCCACCAATAGGTAGCAACGCCGCGAACCAAATCGGTGTGAAAGCTGGGAACCATGTGTGCGCTACGCTCTTGTGCGAGCTGGACGGCGAACTCGCGCGCGTCCTGAAAGTCCTCGCCATGCTCTAGCAGCGTGACGCCAAGCGCGCGCATGGCTGCATTTTTCTCAACGGAGTTACCTTTGGGTACGACAATGATGCAGGATACACCGTGCGCGCGTGCGGCCCAGCCGATACTTTGGCCATGGTTTCCGCGTGTAGCGCTGATCACCTCTACTGGCAGTGCGCTCCGTGCCTTCATCGCTTCAAAGTAGGTTAGGCCGCCACGTATTTTGAAGGCCCCGACTGGGGTGTGATTTTCGTGCTTAATCCAGCAGTCGGTACCAAGCCGCTGACTGGAGAGTGCCCAGCGGTACTGCGGCGTAGCTTGAAATTCGCGGTACACCACCTGAGCGGCAGCTTCGATATCTTTCAGTTCCCACATTCCGTTTACGCTTTCTGGTGAAGCATCCAACAAGTCTAATCCTCCCAGGTTTGAAGGTTGGAAACCCACCCTTTGAGTTGTTCCCTTCGCTTTTCAAATAACGCGAACATCGTGAGGATCAGGATACCCATTACGATTCCGCTCAAATACCATACCCAGGTTTGTTCCAAGTCGACTGCCGCATGCCAAATAACAGTGAACATCGCAACGCAAAGGAACATCGATCCCAGCCAAAGCATCGCCCGAATTCGCAATGCTATCCCTGTAAAAACTCCTCCAATCGACAAAGCAGCTAGGACAATCGGTAGCCATGGCGCCTCCGCAATCCCTTGAATAAACACCTCCGCCGTGGACGCCACATAAATACCAGCGGTCGCAATGTAGCGCCCCGCCGCAACCTGTTCCCGTGGCAGCTTGTCCCTGAGTATCTGTAGGATCGCGAGCAAACTAAGGGCTGGCGGAATGACCCAAAGTTGCGGATGCTCCGTGAGCTTAAAGTCCGTACTCTGAAGCGCAAACCACAGGGCTGCGTTCCCCGAAACAACGCTTGCTCCCCAATACAACATCGACTTCCGAAGATAGCCAAAGGAGGCGTAGGCCACCGAAGCACATAACAGCGAAACTCCATAGTGCACTTGAGACGGGACCATCCAATGCGCCAACAAAGGTAACATCGGCAGCAGCATACCTGTTCGCTCCAACGGCTCTGAGAGCACTCCTCGTTTGTTTCGCTTAGCCCACTCCGAAACTCCTAATCCTACAAAAGCCAGCCCGACCATCAACAGTGGCCAAACAGATTGAAGCCAACCGCCAAACAACCAGGGCATCGTCAATCGCATATGCATGAGCAGCATGACCAACAACGCTTCGCTGATGTAAACGTAGGTCGATCGCCCCCGCTCCGAAAGACCAAAAGGATCATTTCCAGGAATCAATGCCGCTGCAAGACAAGCTGCAATCGAAGCAGCCATGGCGACGATTACGCATACGATTGCTGAGGCAGACATTCTCGTTATTAGGCCTTCGAAGCCAAGCGACCATTCGGAGAACAAGATCCAGCCAACCGATACTGCCGTCGCGCCAACCAGATACGGCATTAGCGGCAATGCCGCGCTGCGCCAGCGCTGCGACAAACCAACCCATTTGATCAACCCAAATCCGTATGCCACACCCATTACCGCCATCGTAAGACTGGCATACGAAACACGGTTGAGTCCACTGATGTTATCAATGGAATCAAAATGCCAACCAAATGCAACCGCCGCACAAACACCCAACATCAACGCGATGACGCGCATGGCACTCGAGCCGCCATCCATCTGTGTCGGGAGCGTTTCTCGCGTTGCCATCTCTTTGTAGCGCGCGAGCAGTCCAACCGCGAATGCAACAGCCATGATCGCCTGTGCCGAAGCAAGTCGAAGCGGTTGCGATTCGCACAGGAACTGGGCAGCGACCCCCAGTCCCGTCACGCCAAACGCCAGCAACGTATTCGCAAAGATGACGACTGTGGCACCTGGTCGTGCCGCGAGCATCGGAAGGACTCTTAATTGATTGACGGCGTTTCGAATACGATCACTGGCTCTCCAGACGTAACTGCTCGCTAGGCAAAAAGCCGCAAAGACCAACGTCGAAATCCATTGCAGTACTCGCGGTTCGGGATGCACCCATTGAAAGAAGAGCACAACACTACAAAGTCCAGACACGTAAACGAAGAGGTCGGGTTGACGCGTTGTTCGCAGCCAGTAGCGAGCGGCACTTCCAAGCATGCAAACACCAACCGCAAGCGAAAAATAGCTGATTGAAAACGGATCCATTCTTTGATTCAAACTAAGCAAATACCAAACGCAGCTCATGAAAGCTAATAGAAAAACCGCAACGCCATGCAAAAATCGCATTTGCACCGCGAATCCAACGAGCGAGCACATCAAACTCATCATCGCAGCCACGCTGACTTGCATCAAGAATGTGTTTGTCACATGATCAAAAAAGTTCGCGCCACCCCAGCTTGAAAGCGTGTGAATGAGCCCTGCCACGTGCGCCGTAAAGATGGCACCCACTCCGAAACCAAACCTCCCTGTTCGCCACGCGATAAAGAGCGATACGGAAGTAACTGCTAAAATCAAAGCCACAGCAATGTGCTCTGACTTTCCTGTCGAGAGAATCCGAAGTGCGAGCAGGAAGCTCTGCATCAAAGGTAATGCAAGCGAGACACGTTCTCCTGCGGTGGCCGCCCTGCTTGCGATTCGCCATGCCATCAGTGCTCCAGTGGATAGAAGCACACCACACGGAGCGACGATCATCGATGTTGGATTGCTCGAAACTGCCGCTGCGAATCCGGCGACTAGAAACGCAACAGCGACCAGCCACCAATGCAATGCGGCCTGTTTGGTTGCGTAAAAATGCGCAGAAAGCGCAACGATTGCCGCAAAAACAGCAACCCATGAAAAGACCTCCAAACGATTTAAAAAGGGTCCGCTTACAAGTAATAGTAGGGCCGTTAGGCATACGCTTGTTCCTAAGAACCCGCTGGCAATCTGCCTCAAACACCGTTGCCAAAAAGCTCGATCGGACTCCAGCAGTGGCTCAATGCCAGTTAGCCTAAACCAACCGAAGGAATTGGTCCTGGCATACCAATTCCAAACAAGTGTGAAGGTCCCACTGACGATTGTCAGAATTGCAAACAGGCCAACCCAAGCTGCTGGCTTGAGCCCCTCCGACTTGAGCGCCAGCATGAATCCCGACAGGCCAGTTAAGAGTAAGACGAGGCAAGCAGCAAAGGCTATCCCAGGATTTCTCCGAACAACCGAAATCGAAACCAGACCGACTGAGAAGATGAGGATTGGTAGCGTGTAGGACGTCGCCAAACCCATGCGCACAAACAAGCTATTTCCATTTGGGCCCGTCAACGGATGCTGGACCAGAGTCAACACGATTTGCAAACCAAACCATGCGAGGAATGGAGCGATCAACAATACCGCAGAGGCAATTCCGTAATTGGAACCAATCGATTGGTTTCTAGCTCGGCTCGCCAACAACAAGACGACGAAACCAGCCAAAGCAATCAGGCCGGAAACGATCCAAAACAGAACTTGCCACGAGTCGTACGAAAAGTGGGCGACCGCACCGGACACGACGATCGCCGCCATCAATACCAGTGGAATAACAATGTTCGCAAACAGCGCCGTAAAATAGGCATCGAAACGCTTCTCAAACCCTTGCCTGTTCGCTCTCTCCGGGGCGCTACCATAAAGATACAACCTACACAAACAAACGCATCCTACAGCGTACACGAAACTCAACGACCACCTTAGTGCCGACGCTACCGCAACATCCGATTCCCAACTCGACGCAATCGGCAACGCTATCGACAGAGCGCAACTAATCAAGGCGCACGCAGGCCCAATATCGGGCTTGCTCCAAAGATTAACAGACAGGCTGCCGCAGAGCAGGCACCATAACCAAAACACGCGGGGCAATCCAGCAAAATGCTCCCCTACGCTTACGACATCCCAGCCAGCCTCGCGATGCGGAATCGCCGCGATTTCAAATCGGGAAATGTCAGGGATGCTGCGAGTCACCGTTTTGCTTTCAACCTCGAATGAAACCGACTGCTTCTCGGCGATTCCGTCCAACGGCAACAGCTCTTGAATACTTCCGGGCGTCGCGCTGTAGTATGCCAATGCGATGAAGCAAACAACGGCAACTTGGATGAGCCACGGAGCGATAGAGTATTTGTGTAGCAAAACGCATTGCCGAACAAGTTGTCCAGACTCATCAGGCTCTTCAGCTCCCGACTCGTCCGGACGGATCCAACGATTCGCAAGTGCAACAACCAGGCTGGAGACGATTGTGAAAATGGCGAACCATGCCAGGTGCAATTGAATCGAGTAGGGATGGAGAAACCCGGCTCGACCTGCCACGTACCAGCTTTCCTGCTTGGCGTAATGGTGTATCCAAATCATCCCAGCCGCTGTTGCAATCATCTCCGCCAAAGTCCAATCCGTTGGCATCTTTTGCAACCAAGCGATTGCAATCCAAACGGCAGCCAACAACACTAATTCCTTGCCACCCAGGAGAAGAAACTTAGGTTCTGCAGTTCCAGTTTCCCCGACGATCAACCAAGCAATGGCAACGACCACGGCCAAGGCGCTCATGCCCCGAACCCAATAGTCGAGCGGCTTAGGTGCAGCAAACGGTTCAGCGCCAATCGATTTCCGAATACCAACTGCGGAGACTACGAATATCGCGGCCACGGTGAGTGACCAGTAGATTGCACCCGGCCAGCCGGTCCCCTCCAACAATCCAAATGCGATTCCTTGGAAGCACCCTGCAAGAACAAACGCTCCAGCGATACCGTCTAGATACCGTCGCCGACGAATCGTTGCGACTACAATCATTGAGACTGCATACAGCAGATAGATTAACGCTACACTCACTGCATACTCATGGTGTCCAAACCCAAACACAGTCAGGATGGCTGTGCCAACAATACCGTTTAAACCTGCCGCCCTGAGCGCAACCTTGCTATGCCGAACGTTCTCAAACTGCGAAAGCAGAATGGATACAACGAGGCAAACTGCACTCCAAACCACAATCGCAAATCCCGTATCTGCTCGCACCAACGCTTGAAGCAAAACTCGCCATTCATCATTCCGCAATCCTACGTGTCCGCTCGCCACATGCCAAAGGAGAGCCGCAACGCCGCCGCCTATCAAATACCCTGAATATGCGATCTGTGGGTACGGGAACGACTTCGCGATTACCAGAATGAGCCAACAAAGGCCAGAGAAGCATGCAATGATCAACAGCGGCATTGGCCATGCCAGGACGACTCCATAGCACGCGATAGCTAGAGAAAAGGCAGCGAGAATAAAGGAGACCAGTAGCATTCGCGACTTGGCCGATGATTGCTCACCAATCGCAATCGAATAGACCAATAGCGGAAATGCCACAATCGAAAACATTGGACTCAACAGGTGCATGGATCGAAGCGGCGATCCGCTGCAACCCAGTAACAATCCAAACGCGATCAGGAATCCAAACGACCCCAAGCCCAAGAGCCTCATCATCGAAAGCGATTCATGCCGCTCGGAATCACTTTGGTTCGACGCACCGATGCTGAATAGATTCTTGCCAATGAGCATCATCGAGAGGTAGAAGCCAACTAATATACCTGCACTTGCGTAGAGCGCTCCAGTACTTGCCTCAGCGTCGACAACGCGTCGTACCACAAGGTTGGCGATTGCAAAACCAACCATGGTCACCGTCGTTACAACTTCGACTCGTGGTGTAATGACTTTGGCGGCAAACCAAGCTAGGCATCCAAGCACAATGAGAGATAGGCTTTCGCCAACAACGGTCCACCCGTTCCACGAAACGCCTAACGTAAAGATGGCAAAGGCCAGGAAATTCAGAGGCAATAGCAGTAATCCGATCATCAGAATACCACGGCTCGTCGTAGGGAGTTTCCAACGATGCCATGCGTTTAGCCCCAGCCCAAGCGTTGCAGCATTGATGCCGGTAAAGATGCCAAATTTGAGCCAAGGCCTTGATGCAATGTGTTCCCAAAAACTAGTTACAAGAGCAGTGGAACAACAGAGAATAAGCAAACCGCCGGCAAGTTCTCCCCATTGGATATGCTTTTCCTCCATAAATGCGCTCAGCCATTTACCCCAGGTTTGCTCGATTCGCGAAACATGCGGAATGGAGGGCGCAATCGGTTTTGGGTAATCCTGGTCGAGAGCATGCAGTTGCGATTGCGGAATGACCGTTGCCAGAACCGGGGGCGTATCATGCTTGATAGAGGGCAGTGGCACCTGGGGGTGCATGACCTTTGCACTAACGATAGGATTGACTGGAACGACGGATTGAGCTTTCGGTACATCCAATGGAACCGATGCATTCCTCTGTGACACAACTTCGGCGGCTAGGTTAGGTTTCGATAATATTGTTCCAGAAAGCGATCGTTCCAGTTCGCTGATCGTTTCGGTTCCCCGGGCGAGCGTTTCTTTGTCAATCAAGCCACGCTCGAAAGCGGCCGCTAGCGCCTGAGTACAAACTCGCGTCGCTGCGGTTCGATTGATTGGTCGGCTTGTCCATCCGCATTTCCGACAAGCTTTGTCGCTTTCGGTCAAATGTTGACTGCATTCTGGACATGTTTTCGAGCCAAACTGTCGAATTATAAACGCAACAACGAGCCAAAGACCGTGTCCCGTAGCGGCCCAGAACATTACGATCATCAGAGAAACCAACAAACCGAGGATGAGTTGACTCATCGTCTACCTCAAATCTTGTAATGCGATTGAGCAGAAAACTGTCGTTTATTGTTACTTGTATGCGAGAAGCGAGGTATGGAAATCGCTAAAGAACTCCTCCTGTTTTCAAACTTTCTCCCTCGGACTGTTCCTGCTGGTAACTCTCAACTGGTGGGCATGAGCAGACCAAATTGCGGTCTCCATAGACGTTGTCTACACGTCCCACCGGCGGCCAATACTTGACTCGGTAATCTACCTGTGGATCTGGACAGACCGCTTCCTGTCGAGTGTAGACTCTAAGATCGACTTCGCTCAAAATGGCGTCGAGCGTATGCGGGGCATTGTACAAAGGATTGTTATCCGCGGGCCAAACACCTGCACGGACCCTTTTGTATTCTGCATAAATCAAATTCATCGCTCGACAGAAACGCTCGATCTCAAATAGCGACTCGCTCTCCGTCGGCTCAATCATGAGCGTGCCAGCGACTGGAAACGACATGGTCGGTGCGTGAAAGCCGAAGTCGATCAGTCGCTTGGCAATGTCGTCAACGGACACATGACCATCGGCATTCATTGGACGCGTATCGATAATGCACTCGTGTGCGATCAATCCACGGTTGCCTGTATAAAGAATCGGATAGTTTTCTTTGAGTCGATGAGCAATATAGTTGGCATTGAGGATTGCTACTTGTGTTGCACGACGCAGTCCAGCCGCTCCCATCATGCGAATGTACATCCACGAAATTGGCAAGATGCTGCCGCTGCCAAACGGTGCAGAACTGACAATCGGTCCTTTCCGTGAGATGTTGACCCCATCCTTAGGAAGGAACGGAGCAAGGTGAGCCCCCACTCCAACCGGTCCAACTCCCGGGCCGCCTCCACCATGTGGGATGCAGAACGTCTTGTGCAAGTTCAAATGAGAAACGTCACCCCCAAATTTCCCAGGCTTTGCAACACCAACCAGCGCATTTAAATTGGCACCGTCGATATAGACCTGCCCCCCCGCTGCATGGATTTTTTCGCAAACGGAAGTCACACCAGCCTCAAACACACCGTGCGTTGACGGATAGGTGATCATGACAGCAGCTATGCGGCCTGGATGCACAGCGATCTTGGCATCGAGGTCTGCCAGGTCGACGTTGCCCGAGTCATCGCATTTGACTACGACGACTTGCATGTTGGCCATTTGAGCGCTTGCTGGATTGGTGCCGTGGGCGCTGCTAGGGATCAAGCATATATTGCGGTTCAAATCGCCTCGCGATTCATGATATTGTTTGATCGCCAACAGTCCTGCGTATTCTCCTTGGGAGCCCGCGTTGGGCTGGAGCGAGATCGCATCGTAGCCGGTAATCGAACAGAGCATCGATTCTAGCTGGTCGATCATAACTCGATAGCCTAACGATTGATCCTCTGGTGCGAACGGATGGATGCTGTTGAATTCAGGCCATGTTACAGGAGTCATCTCCGTTGCCGCGTTCAGTTTCATGGTGCACGAACCGAGCGGAATCATCGCGCGATCCAATGCAATATCCATTTCGGATAGACGACGCAAATAACGCATCATTTCCGTTTCGCTTCGATACTGTTGGAAGACCGGCTGAGTTAGAAAAAGGTCATTTCGGAAACACGCTGAGGGCAAATTGGTCTCGTCCGACAATTCAAGGGATGCACCCCCTAATACCGTGAGGATCGCAATCAAGTCGGCTTCGGTTGTCGTTTCGTCTAGCGAGATACCGATCCTAGTTGCGTTGATTCGTCGCAAATTGTAACCGGCATCGACCGCCGACTTCATGACCCGATTGGTTTGCGATTCGGTGTTGACGGCCAATGTATCGAATACATGTTGGCTTTCTACGCTGAACCCGAGTTTTTCGATCGAACGGAGCAATCGCATCGTCAAGCCGTGAACGCGTTTCGCGATGGCTCGCAGTCCATCTGGGCCATGGTAGACTGCATAGAGAGTTGCCATGATGGCGAGTAGTGCTTGGGCTGTACAAATGTTCGAGGTGGCTTTCTCGCGTCGAATGTGCTGCTCTCTGGTTTGCAGCGCCAATCGGAACGCGGGTTTGCCGTGCGAATCGATCGATTGACCAACCAGTCGCCCTGGCATTGTCCGCTTGAATGCATCTCGGGTGGCCAGGAAGGCAGCATGGGGGCCGCCAAAACCAAACGGTACACCAAAGCGTTGCGTATTTCCAACAACGACGTCGACCCCTAACTCACCAGGCGATTTAAGCAAAGTAAGTGCCAAAAGATCGGACGCCATGACAACCATGGCCTTGCTCGCGTGCGCGGCTTCGATGAGCGATTTGAAGTTTCCGATCGAACCGTCGGTTGCCGGATACTGTACGATCACAGCAAAGATGTTGGCCCAGTCAGAAACGGCCTGCCTCTGATCAAACAAAATGACTTCGATTCCCAGAGGCTCCGCGCGGGTTTGTATCAGTTCAATCGTTTGCGGATGGCAAAGCGAGGAAACTAAAAAACGATTGGCGGTTGACTTGCAGGAGCGTTGGCAAAGCGTCATGGCTTCTGCCGCTGCGGTTCCCTCATCCAGCAGCGAGGCCCCCGCAATATCCATGCCTGTCAATTCACAGACCATGGTTTGAAAGTAAAATAGCAATTCCAATCGTCCTTGCGAGATCTCAGGCTGGTACGGGGTGTAAGCGGTGTACCAGGCTGGGTTTTCCAGGACGTTGCGATGAATCACATTGGGGGTAAAGGTGCCGTAGTAGCCTTGCCCAATGAAACTGCGAAGGACAATGTTCTTGCTCGCTATTTGTTGGAGTTGCGAGAGGGCCTCCTCTTCGGAAAGCCCCGTCAAAAGGTCCATCGGCGAATTGTCAGCAATATTCTCCGGCACAACAGCAAGTGTTAGCTCGTCCAGCGATGCGAAACCCAACTCGGATAGCATGAACTGGATTTCGCTTTCGCGCGGACCAATGTGCCTAGAAACGAAAGGAGAAAGAGCAGCAGAAAAGGGTATATCCATCGCAGTAACCAAGGCTTTCGAGGAGCAAACGGGAACGGAGCTGGGAATCGGGTGACCTCAAAGCCACTATCCCAATTCTCAACTTTGCTTGCCCCTCTGTCCTGTTACCTGAGAGATCTCGGCATAAAGCCTTTTCCCCTTCGGTGGATTCCATCGCGGCTTAAAAAAGCCACTGAATCGCTCTCCAGAGACGATTTTTGTGCTAGCGGTTCTTTTTGCCTGAGCGGTTCAGGGCCACTTTGCGCCTTCGGCGTTTCGAATTGCATTTCGGCAACTCAAAATCTCTCCCACCAGATCACCATCGTTGACGCATTGTATTCTGACCGACAAGCCTGTTTCAATACACGCCGCCCTCGAATCGGCCTACTTCGCAAAATTTCTTTATGGCGTTGAATCGGAAAATCCAGTACAGGAGTCAAAGTCAGAAGATTTGCGAAACTTATTTCGGTTTAACAAGCACCCAATGGTTACCGTCAAACTACCTAAACTAACCCGATTGCCCGGCTTTGCACCTCTCTTCGCCGTTTTTCTGGCTGCGTTTTTACCAATGGGAATGTTGAACGTTGGCTCAATTGCCTTTGCACAAGAAAAAAATGAAAGTCTTTTAAGCCGAGCACTCAAGAACCGCGAAAACTCCACCATTAAGAATGCCGTTGATGAGAATACAAAGCAAATTCTTGGCGAAAAAACTTCCACGGAAGAACTTGCCAGCAAAGTATTAGGCGGACCAGATGCGTGGCTAAGTCCAAAGGGATTGTCGAGCTCGTTGCAGATTCTTTTGCTATTGACGATCTTGAGCCTAGCACCAGCCATTCTGCTCATGACGACATGTTACGTCCGCATCATTGTTGTCTTTGGTTTGCTGAAGCAAGCTCTTGGCGCGCAGCAGTTGCCTCCCAGTCAAGTTATTACGTCGATATCGCTGTTCATCACGATCTTTGTCATGAGCCCAGTCTGGACTCAGGTTTACAACGAAGCGATCGAACCTTACACCAAGGAAGGTAGCCAGATGACGGCTGTCGACGCTTGGGAAAAGGGAGCGGAACCGATCCGCGAATTCATGTCTCGGCAAATCGATATGGCTGGAAATCATGACGATGTTTTGTTGTTCTACAGTCGCTATGCACCAGGAAGTCCGGAACCAAAATATTTCAGCGAAGTACCGTTGCAAGTGCTGCTGCCGGCATACATGCTGAGCGAATTGAAAACAGCGTTTCTAATGGGGTTCAAAATCTATCTGCCATTCTTGATCCTAGACATTGTGATCGCATCGGTAACCGTTTCGATGGGCATGATGATGTTGCCTCCCGCCATGATTTCGATGCCATTCAAGCTATTGCTTTTTGTGTTGGTTGACGGATGGCGGCTCGTGGTTCAAATGCTGCTCGATAGCTTTGGAACCTTTCCAGGATGATTAACAACCGAAAAGGGAATGAAACGCGATGACACCCAACGAAGCCATTGATTTGGTACGAGACGCGATTCTTATGTCACTGATAGTAGGCGCACCGCTACTGCTGGTCGGTATGTTAGTCGGCTTAGCCATCGGTTTGATTCAGGCCCTCACGCAGATTCAAGATCAAACGGTGAGTACAGTCCCCAAGCTCGTTGCGATGACGCTTGCAATCATCGTTTGCTTGCCCTGGTTAACCGATCGTATGCTGGATTACTCGCGAAACGTTCTTCGAGAACTGCCACCGCACCTGTCTGAGCGATAAATAGGTTTCGCAATGTCCAGCGGCGATTTAATTGCAACTTTACTCTATGGTCCGTTGTGGACCTTTTTGTGCGTTCTTGGCCGTACCGGACCGCTGCTGGCCATGATGCCACCTATTCAAGGTTCAGCCATTCCCAATCGAGTCAAAGTGCTATTGGCATTGATGATCGCAATGTCGGTCACGCCACTTGTGATGGTCAACGCAACACCGTTGCCACCCCATCTTGCTGGAATGGTCATAGGACTGGCCAAAGAGTTTCTGCTTGGCCTGCTGTTTGGTACCGCAGTTCTGATGATCGTCACGAGCTTGCAGGTTGGCGGTCAGGTGATTAGTTCACTAGCGAGTATGGACGTGGCGCAGGCAGCCGATCCAACTACACAAGAAACCGTAACGGTCGTTAGCCAAATGTTTTCTTGGTTCGCGATGGCTTTGTTTTTAACTCTGGGCGGCCACCGTATCGTTTTGGGAGCTTGCCTCGATAGTTTTAGCGTCTACCCAGCAGGTGGCATCGTTGCGGAGGAGTATTGGCTTCTGCATTTGCATGAACTACTTCGGCACAGTGTGTCCATCGGCATGCGAGCGGCAGCACCCCCTGCAATCGCATTGCTGCTAGCGAACTTGGTAACTGCCCTCATTGGCCGGACTCTCCCCCAACTCAACATTATGGCCATCGGCTTCAATATCAACGTCACGATCATGATCTTGGTACTGACCATGTCCATGGCGAGCATCGGCTGGGTATTTCAAAACGAACTCGTGGAATGGATTGAAATGACTACCCGAATGTTCTCTATTCCGGCTGCGGAAATTGCGTTTGCAAGTCGCCCCATGGAGCTGATTCGTGGCGGATAACGGGGGTGAAAAGAAACATGACCCAACAGACCACCGTCGCCAGAAAGCGAGAGAGGAGGGAAACGTCGTTCGAAGTCCGGACTTAACCTCGGCGGTCTTGCTACTCGCTGGAGTTTTGCTTTTGGACTTTACGGGACCGCAAGTTTTTCGGACTCTAATGGAACTAATTAACGAGGAATTAACCAGATCGTTTGAATGGCAAACCGATCCGAGAACGGCGGTCCTGCAAGTTGTACGATTGATCGGCAAGGGTAGCTTGGCACTAGTACCCTTGATGGGAGGAGTGCTTTGTACCTCACTGGTTGTGCACTTTGCCCAAGTCGGACCGCTTTGGCTACCTGACAAACTAGGGATCGACTTCACTCGAATCGACCCCTCGAAAGGCCTTCAACGGCTATTTACGCTTGTAAACGTCTCGAAGCTTGGCTTCGGATTGTTTAAGATCGGACTTGTTGCCGGCATTCTATGGATGGGTGTCTGGTCCCGATGGGATTCCATTTTGGCTCTTGGCGCTGGCAGCATCGAGACGGTCGGGCAATTCGTGTGGACAACGATGATCGACCTGTGCCGCAACGTGGCCGCTGCACTGCTTATCCTATCTGTGATTGACTACGCATTCCAAAGATGGAAATACGAGCAAGATTTGCGAATGACAGACGAGGAGCTTCGAGAAGAAATGAAAATGATGCAAGGCGACCCACAGGTCAAATCACGGCGCCGTAAAATACAACGCGATTTGGCTGCTCAGCGACTGCATTCGGATGTACCCAAAGCAGACGTCGTTGTGACCAATCCGACGGAGCTGGCGATAGCGCTACGATATGACCCTTTGACAATGAAGGCGCCGATCGTGGTAGCCAAGGGAGCAAGTCTGGTCGCAACCAAGATTCGTAAAATTGCTTTGGAGCATAGTATTCCGATTGTGGAGCGGAAGCCACTAGCTCAAGCTTTGTTTAAGCAAGTGGAAGTCGGCCAGGCCATTCCTCTCAGTGAGTATGCCGCAGTCGCGGAAGTCCTAAAGTACGTCTACCAAGTACAAGGTAAATCGATTTCAGACCTTACCAAGGCGTTGAAGTAGTTGTACTAGGACTTGGGGTTGTCTAGCATCGTGTGGATAATGACTGTGTGTCTAGCGATTCATCAAGTCTGAAATTTGGGGATGGCCACAGTGTAGAACGGCACTCCGTGCCGTTTTTCTCGGCACGGAGTGCCGAGCTACTCTTTGTTGCAACCCCACCCTTTAGCGATGAGGACGCACTAACTTGCGAACCTTGGCTTCCTGCTAGACAAGCGGGCAGGGGAGCAATATGAAACTATTTCCACTCGATACTTACTTGGACCGCAACAGATTCAGAGCCTTTTCCAAATTCTTCGCGTTGGTAGATTCCAATCGTAGCAACTGCACGCGACGGGCAGAAGTCGTCGAGGACTGCTGATCGAGTTTTTCGATAAAAGATCGCACCTCCACGATCAAGCTCGGTGGCCCCCGCAATACGATGGAATTGGTGGCTTCATTTACGGAAGCAGTCAATAACGGCCCCGCTGACTGGGCATTGATTTGTTGCAGAACGATTGCAACTTCTGCAGATACGCCTTCCGGAATATTGACCGCCTCTCGCCCTGCTCCAGCCGTCAATTGTGATTTGTAAACATCCTGAACTATGCTCGCAACCTGCTTTGCACTAGCGCTCTGGAGTTGGACAATGGACGGCGAGATCTGCTGAAGCGTATCGAGCAGATCTTCGGAATCGAAGACTGCAAGCAGTTCCTCGACAATCTTCCGATCCGCTCGGTTTCCGCCAATGATCAAGCCGTTGATGCGTGGTTCAGCTACAATTTTCACTCGCTGTATCGCGTCCGAAATCGAGGATCGCCGGACGCTTTCACCTGAACGAAAAAGCTCGATGAGTAGCTCTTCCAAATGCTTCGCATCGGCATGCCGAAGGATGTACACGGAGAAATTTCCTGCCGTTGCAAACGGTGTCACTTTCGGATTCGTAAGAGTTTCGAGAAGACTTGCAAATAGTTCAAGAGCTTCCGTATCATCCGACGCCAAAGTCCATTGACCATCACCGGTCACGACTATAATCGGTGGTGATTGCTTCCGAGCCGGTTGCTGTACGTTTGGATTGACTTGTGAACTTGTCAAGCGATGCAAGGGTGCCGTATGCAATGTTTTCTCCCGCGTTTCGAATGGATTTTCAGAAGCTTGTCCAAAGTCACCTGAGTTTTTGGGTGCCACAGGAATCGGCGGTGCAGTATCCGGTTTGCGTATGTCAATCGGTTGAGGATTCACGACGTTGATTGGATTGTTTCGCATGGTTGGCCATAGTTGCTGAATGTCCTCGAGCAACTGCGTGGAACTGCGATGGACGGGCACGTATCGCAAACGTCCCGAGCCAGTCGACACATTCGCAGGCTGCGATTCCCCCATCTGCTTCAAAAGCTTGCGGAGGCTCGCAAGCTGATCCTTGGTCGCTCGCACTAACACTTGCTGCTGATTGGTATCGACCGAGATCATCGGAGCACTTGCCCTGGGTTCATCTTGAAACAATGCATCGGCTGCAAGTTTAAAAGAAAAAGGATCGGCGGAATTCAGTTGAATGATTTCAAGCTCGCGCGGCGGCGGAGCAAACTGTTTGATGGCTTCCTCTACCAACTGCAGTTGCGACGGTGTGCCAGTGACAAAAAGTTGCTCATTGATTGCATCGTAGCGAACATCGACCGATCGGCCATCTTCTTTAAATAAACTTTCCATCGAAGTCGTAATGGCCTTGCTATCGACCCCGCTCAAGGAAAAGAGCTGCAGCTTCTTGGTCTCACTTGTTGACTTTGCGGAATCAAGCTGTTCGACCAATTGCTCTGCAACGAGCAGCTCTTGCCGACTACCCACAACAAACACACTCTTCGCATCACGGCTAAAACTGACACCTGCAGTAGAACGTCGACCAAACGCGCTTTGAAGTGCTTCGGCAACGGATTCTGCTTTGGCATTTTTCAGAACAAAGGCTTTGAGCGACGGGAGCTTGGTCGGTTGCGCATTGACTTCTTCGATAACTTTCGCAATCTCAACGTGATCTTCTTCGGTTGCAGCGGCAAAGACACCGCCGCTCGCTGTATCGGCAGAAAAACTGGCTTTCGAAAAGCTCTCTTGCAATGAACGAGATAGGGGCATCGGTTCCGATGAGGTAAGCGAATAAAAGCGTGTACGTTTCGAGCTCAAACCGCCAGACTCCACCTCAGTCACAATTTGAGCAATACGTTCCATTTCCGGAACTGGAGCGGTCACGATTAAACTGTTTGTGGCCGTGTCTGCGGTAGCTGTCGCCTTCAAGGAAAAGCCTTGGAGAGCCGCCTTTAACGTGGTAGCACTCCCTTTTTTTACCGGAAAAACACGTGTCACGCTATTCTGAACATTGACGTCAAAATCCTTGACAATCGCCTCGATTCGCTGGTGCTGTTCTGGTGTTGCGGTCGCGATGAGAACGCCTTCTTCTCGTGAACCGTAGATGATTGCGTCCGGCATCAGATCGACCAATATGGTCGATAATCCTCGAGCGCTCGCTTGTATTAAACGATAAACATGTGTTTCGCGGTTGGATGTTTTCGGTTGATCGAAAGCCTGTAGAAACTCGCGAATCCTCTGGTGCTCATGCGCTCTAGCGGTGGCGGAGATGGTTCGGGACGCTACATCCTGAACGATGATCGCCCGAGGGGCAAGCGATTGCAAAATGGCCAAGGCACTCACCGTGTTGCCATATCGCAAGGGATAAACGGTAGATGAACTCGGGTCAGGCACAGGTAGTTCTTGTTGCAGTTTAGCGATCTTCTCTGCAACCATCGACAGCTCCTCAGGAGTACCGATCGCGAGAATCGTGCCGCTACGTGAATAGGACTCCAGTCGAATCGTCGAAGGTAGGGTCGCTTGCAGTGCACTCAAAAAGCTCGTTGGATCAACGCGATCTGGGTCCATCTTGAAAAGTTTAACAGACCGTTCGGAGGCGTTAGGGCCGCTGACCATCAACTCGACAACTTCGGCGACACGCTTCTGCAGATCCGAGGAGGCGATCACGATCAATTGGCCAGTTGTTGGGTCGGATGTAATCTCAAGCAGTGGAAAGAGGGCCTTCAGCGATGATTGGACAATCGCCACCTGAGTCGGTTTCACCACGTAGGTGGCTGGTACGGTTCGTACATCGTAGGCAATCAGGAAGTCGACGATCTTTTGATGGTCACTCGCTTTGGCTGTAGCGGCGAGCGTTTTCGTTAATGCGTCCCGCACAAAGATCGCGCGCGGCACGAGCGGCTGCAAAATTGCAATCGCTCCGCTCGTAGTAGCATACTTGAGCGGATATACCGTCGAGGTCAATCTTTCGGGTGCAGGCATTTGTTTTTGCAGCTCGTCGATTTTTGCAGTGACTAGTTCTAATTCTTCAGGAGTACCAATGGCGAGAATAGTATTATTGATTGGATTGGATTCGAGTCGAATCTGTGACGGAATCGTCGACTGAAGTGCGTTTAACAAGCTCGTCAATTCGATGCGTTCAGGGTCCACACGAAAGACTTTCACCGTTCGCTCCGAAGCATTGGGGCCACTGGCCATCAACTCGATTACCTCCGCGATCCGCTTTTGTTGCTCAGGTGATGCAACAACGATCAACTGGCCTGTGGTTGGAATCGAAGCGATGCCGATTGCTGGAAAAAGCGATTGCAATGAAGCTTGGACGGCAGCGACCTGTGTCGGTTTGACTGCGTAAGTGGAAGCTTCTTTTGCAGATTGAGCGGTCTTGCTGATTTGCTCCAGCGCTTGCTGTACTCGCCTTTGCTGATCTTCGCCGGCCCACACGGTTACGGTACGCGACGGGATGTCGCTGCTGACGATGGCTTGTGGAGCAATCTGGCTGAGGATGGTTGAGAGCGTCAGCATGTCCCCCGCTGGGACAGGATACGTTTTGACAAACTGGGGCTTGCCATCAGGGGCTGATATCAATCGCTCCACCGCATAATCCAATTGGTCCAGTTCTTTTACGGTTCCCGATGCGATAATTCGGTTGGCCGTCGCGTCGGCCGACAACTGCATGTCGGGCCACATCTTTTGTAGAGTGGGCAACAACGCGGCAGCCTGCAGTTTTTTGGCGTCGTACGAGCGAATCTCCTTCGGTGCTCCTGTTTGCGAGGGTCGATCGATTTGAGTAATCATGGCCTTGACAATGGCTTGCGTCTCCAAGGTACCTGTCACAACAAGCTGCTTGAGTTTGTCGTCCGCAACGGATGTCGATCCCAGAGCAAGTTGATCGAATACAATCTTGATCTGAGATGGCAATGCACTTTCAATCGGATAGGCGATGACGATCGGCTGCTGCT
>CAMDKL010000118.1 GCA_945900945.1 Pirellula staleyi DSM 6068 | reverse complement strand
ATGGGGTCATCATGCGTGTCGCACCATCCTCAGATCCCAACGGTCACTGCTACTTATGGACAAGCAAAACATTACGTCCGCTCCTGACGTCGCACCATCCTCAGATCCCAACGGTCACTGCTACAAGGACACTCAGTGTCTTTTCCATCCCCGCAGACTTGGTCGCACCATCCTCAGATCCCAACGGTCACTGCTACCCTGCCCCATTTCCGCCAGGCAAAACACAGGACGAAACCGCATGTTTGCGAGAGGGTACCATTTCCGAGGTGGTTTCGAGTCTGGTTTTGGGTAGGCTCTCGCAAATGGGATCCAAGCGTTCCGGTTCCTAAGCGATAATTCGTGGATGATAGCAAGCGAGCGAATCCCCCAAAAACGATGGCTAGACCAGGACGACGAGCTGGACCCGCCATTGCCAGCCATGCCTACGGTGTTTTGGTGCGGATCCCGTGAGAAGCTGGACTGCATGCGCCAACGGGTTGAACGGGGTGAGGCGGTGTTCCATCCAGGCGACTCAAGGCAAATGGTTTCAGACACGCACTCGGAACGACTTTTGCGGTTGGCGTTGGTAGGTTGAGGACTTCGGTGCAGCGGACTTGTTTTTAGCGGGTGTAGTCTACACCCGGTAACGCCTATTTGTAATGTTTTTCAACGTCTTGGGATTTTGAGAAACCGCTAGAATCCCTGAGAAAAGCCGCATTTTGCAAGGCTTTGAAAGACACGGCTTATCGTTTATGAAGCCGTTGCTCTAACCAACTGAGCTACTTCGCCATCAATGAAAACACAGGGTTTTATATCGATGTTCTCCGGGTTCTCTCCTGCTCTTACTCCGGATTTTAGCGGATGTCTGATTGCAGGTGTCAAAACTGACACTCGAATCCTGAAACGGGCGTCGTGCAATTGCCATTCCCGTTGAAGATCCAGGTAACCTTCGGTGAGCGATTCTATCGGCAAAGCCATTCCTTGCAAGCCAGAGAAAACCTTCAAGGATTTCACTCTATTGTCTCATGCTACCAAACATTGAGCCAATGGGATCAAAGTCGGGCTGAACTATTTTGGCGACCGGAACGACTGGATGGCTTCTCCGGCACGATTCAACTACGAAAACGACAATCCTTGCGGCAAAGCTAAGGGATCAGCTGTTGGCATGAGTGTGACGGCGAACAAGTTTCCCGTTATCTTCCCCCGTTTGTGTCACGAGACTTACTCCGTTCGCCAAGGCGTCGAGCACGATTATATGAATATCCTCGGCATCGGAGCAGGTGTCCTTGGCGCTGAGCCTGCCTTCGAGGTTGTCTGGTCGTTCCTGGGAGTCTGCTACACACCGACTCCCCGTCACGCTGCCCGCCTCGCCATGATTGTGGGTATCGAACGCCGCGTTCTGCCGGGCGAGTTTTCGAACGGCGAGCATCAGGGCTAGAACCGAAATAGGTAACACGGCTATCCAAAGCGGCGCAGGGCCGACCCCAAAGCGAGACGCGATCGACGCAATCGCCGTTGCAGTCGTGTAACCGAGAGATTGAGCTAGAGTCATCGACGCAACCCCCATCACGCTCGGAGTCATTCTGTGAGCATTTTCGTTTGTTGAGATTTGAAATGGGCAATTCAGTGCCAACGCTAAAGCAAATAGACCTAGCACACCGAAGCCTTGCGTAGCCATCAAGCAACCACTAAACAGCAGAATCCAACCAAGCGGACCTACGAACAATAGCTGCCGCCTCAAGCTAGGGATAAATGGCATGGCGCTGAGTACCGCGATTTCAATCGCGACTGCGCCCGCAAATACAAAGTATCCGTAGTTTCCATAGGTTGTTGTCAAAAATTCGTGAGCGTAAAGTCCGTACGACATCTCGCATATCGCAACCATCCACACGAGCAGAAGAAGACCAATCCATTCTAGGCGATCACCACCCCACTCCGCTGTCCCATGGACGTTCGGAGAGGAAATTGCAGATGACTTGACCACACGAATAGTCTCGTGAGATGGCTTAGGTGATGGCAAACAATACCATGCAAAGAGGGCAACAATCGCGTGGCATCCGCTGATGGTCGCACCAATAAATATGTGGTATTCCGCAACAGACTCCGCACTGCTTCCAAACGAACCCATCAGTAGTAAAGCTATCATATAACCTGCGGAACCTGCGGCCCGAACGGTGTATGCATGCGACCCCATCGTGGAGACTCCAATGTGATTCAACAAAGTCATTGTGCTCGATTGAACACATCCCAGCAGCAACATGCACATTGCAATATCTACAACTGGCCCAAGGATGACGCTTCCGAGTGTTGTCTGCTGCATTCGCCAGCCCAACAACAACTGCAGAAAAGCAACTCCGACTGCAGCAAAGAAGAGAACCAGTCGCGGAGACTTGGTCCATCCACGCGATTCAGCATACCGAAAAAAGAAATAGGTAATACAGGCTGCAATGGGTGCAATGCTAGCGACCAAACTCGCAGACGAAGGGGTTAGTACTTTTCTTATGTGGGTTTGCAATGGGAAAGAGCTGAATCCCAATGCAAGAAAATGCACGAAGTAAGTCGTGCCAGAAAAAAAGATAGAAGAGGCCGTTCGTTCCGTCGGCAAAGAGCTGGTATTCACAGGTTGTCCAAAATTAAGAAGTGGCTTGCTCGATCACGTCCATGCTCCCCCTATCTTGCATCAACTTGCGGTCTGCGTCCAGGCACATTCGATGACAATTTCAAGAGCGGTTTAGGCAAATGCAGTGATGTGCTCGATGGACTCCGATCATTAGCTCTCGGTTCGCAACAAGTAGTCTCCAAGCAACCATCTTTTGGGCCCAAAAGTAGCGATCCAAAAAAACTTTGTTGCAAACGGACTGAACTGCCTGATGATCAAATTTTTTAATTAAACGAGCTGCGTTTCGTTATTTAGGATCTTGGAGTACCGTACGGTGCCCTGTTGCGTGCTATTCCTCAACATTAAAAACGGACAATCCGTTCCACGCGATTGGCGAACCATTCGGTTATTCCACTTGTTCAGGACATCAGCTCAAAAGTGATTAACCTGCTTCTTGACTGCTTGAATCAGATTCGGTATTCTTGGAATCGGAAAATTTAATAGAGGAGTCTCGGAATTAATAAAATCAATAACAGAGCAGCCAGTTCTCATGGCGCTGTGCACATCCGAAGTCTCAAAGTCTTTTACGATGTCGTTCGGCGGCGGAGTTTTTCGCAAGCTGCCAGCGATCACGGAATGACCCAGAGCGCGGCCAGCCAAAGTGTTCAGCATTTAGAAGATTTTCTTTCGGTTCAATTGATCGATCGAACCAAAAGGCCCTTCGTTTTGACTGCGGAGGGCCAAAAGTTTTACGATGGCTTAGCAGGGGTTTTGCGCCAGTTTGATTCGTTGGTAGACGAAGTGCGACTGGGGGGAACCACATTAGGCGAAGAGGTTAGCGGACATGTTGTGGTCGCATCGATCTATTCGATTGGCCTCAGTTATATGCCAGTTCTCGAGGAGAAGTTTCAAAAGCACTATGCATCGGCGAGCTTTGCATATCAACTTGCTCATCCGCACGAAATTTACAGAATGGTAGAGCAGGGAACTGTTGACTTTGGCATGGTTAGCTACCCCGACCAAAACCACCCTTCATTGCAAACGACTTTGTGGCGGCACGAACCAATGATCTTGGTCGCGTCCCCTCGGCACCGGCTATCTACATTGGGTCGTATTTCGCCGGAAGCTCTATCGCAGGTCGGGTTGGTGGCTTTTGCAAGCAACTTACGCATCCGTCAAGAAATCGACAAAGAGTTGCGAAATTTGGAGGTAACGATGCGTGTGGTTGTTGAGTTGGACAACATCGATTCCGTAAAACATGCAGCCATTGTCAACAGCGGCGTTGCGTTCCTGCCTATGTTGACCGTTCAAAGTGAATTGGCGTCGGGTTCGCTGAAAAAGATCGCGTGCGATCGACTCGAACTGACTCGTCCCTTGGGCATCATTCAACGACGGGAAGTTACCTTAAGCCGAGCGGCACGTAGCTTCATGGATATTGTGATGAAAAATCGCGTTTGGGATCAAGAAAATGTCAAGTCGCCTGAGGAAACGAAACCGAGCAACGCGGATGCGTTGGAAAGCCATTCCTCGATCAACCGCCAATCCGTCCCCAATCCTTTCATGGCATCCTAATCGCAATGCGCTCCCAACATTGCATTTCCGTAAAAACGAACATCGAACAAAGACTTAGAGACAGGAATCAAAGAGCATGAATACACCATTTGGATTTCCAGAAAAGCAGGGTTTATATGATCCTGAACTCGAGAAGGATTCATGCGGAGTCGGGTTCGTTGCCAATGTCAAAGGCAAGCCAAGTCACCAGATCGTTCGCGACGCAGAGACGATTCTTAAGAGCATGTACCACCGAGGTGCCTGCGGTTGTGAATCCAACACCGGTGACGGTGCCGGAATTCTCGTCGGAATGCCGGACAAGTTCCTTCGCCGGATGGCCTTGAGTGAACTTGGAGTCGACTTACCGAAAGCTGGCCTTTATTCCGTTGGTAACATTTTTTTGCCGCAGGATGCAACGGAGCGCGACCATTGCAAGCAGATATTGAACCGGTTGATTGCGAGCGAAGGCCAGAGGCTTTTGGGTTGGCGTGCTGTTCCGCAATCACCGGATGCCGCTGACATTGGTCCCAGCGCGAGGAAATCAGAACCGGTAATCGAACAAGTCTTTGTCGCTGCAAAAAACGGATTGAGCAATCAAGAGTTCGAACGCCAACTCTATTTGATTCGCAAGCAAGCCAGCCATCTTTTGCGCACGGATAAAAACCTTAAGCAAGCGACGCTGTTCTACATTTGCAGTCTGTCGACGAAAACACTTATCTACAAAGGCATGCTCACGCCGGCCCAGGTCGTTCCTTACTTTGCGGACTTGAGCGACCCAGACTTCGAGACGCATTTAGCCATGGTCCATTCGCGATTCTCAACCAATACGTTTCCTAGTTGGGATCGGGCTCAGCCTCTACGATTCATGAGCCACAACGGCGAAATCAATACCGTCCGCGGCAATATCAATTGGATGCGAGCTAGACAAGGGATGGCAGAAAGCTCCGTTTTTGGTAGCGATCTTAAGAAGTTATTTCCTGTCGTCGAACCACATTGCAGCGACTCGGGGACATTCGACAACGTATTAGAGTTTCTGCTTCTCAACGGCCGTACGCTCCAAGAAGCGGTCATGATGATGGTGCCTGAAGCCTGGCAGAAGCACGAAACCATGTCGCCTGGCAAACGAGCCTTTTACGAATTTTTTAGCTGTATGATGGAACCGTGGGATGGCCCTGCGTCCATCGTGTTTACTGATGGACATTTCATTGGTGCAACCCTGGATCGAAATGGATTGCGACCAAGTCGATACTATTTAACGACGGACGACCGAGTGATCATGGCAAGCGAGGTAGGCGTTCTGCCAGTCGATCCGGCAATCGTCAAATCCAAAGGCCGCCTTCAGCCTGGTCGCATGTTCCTAATCGACTTCGAAGAAGGGCGACTCATTCCTGACGAGGAACTCAAAGAGACTTTTGCTGCGACTCGTCCCTATCAAGAATGGATCAATGCCGAACGCATTACGTTGGACCAACTGCCTACGGACAAGGCGTCGCATGGATTCTATCCAGACACGCTGCTGGCTCGCATGCAGGCTTTCGGATACACGCTTGAAACCATGAATTTCATGCTGTTGCCGATGATTATGACTCAAATAGACCCGATTGGATCGATGGGAAATGACTCCGCTCTAGCTTGTCTCAGTGACCAACCTCGCTTGATCTACGACTATTTTAAGCAATTGTTTGCACAGGTTACCAACCCAGCCATCGATTCCATTCGAGAAGAGGTGATCATGTCGTTGGAATGTTACGTTGGCCCAGAGCAGAATTTACTCGACGCAACACCGGCTCACTGCCATCGTCTCATGATCCCGCATCCTATACTCACCAATGAGGAATTGGCGGCGATCCAACACATGACAAACCGTGGTTGGAAAACGAAGACCATTGATATCACGTTTGATCGCAGTCTCGGCAAGCCCGGTGTCACTGTCACGCTGGATCGCATTTGCGCTGAAGCCGAACAGGCGATTGATGACAAGTACACGATGATCGTGCTGACCGATCGCAGTATTGGTCAAGACCGCGTTGCAACAAGCAGCCTCCTTGCGTGCGGAGCAGTACACCATCACCTAGTACGAGCTGCAAAGCGAACACAGATTGGAATCGTTTTAGAGACAGGAGAAGCGCGCGAAGTGCATCATCACTGCTTGCTAGTCGGATACGGTGCGGACGCCATCAATCCGTATTTGGCATTTGAATCCCTGTGGCAAGCGAGTCGCGACGGATTAGTCGAGGGCATGGATGACAACAAGATTGTTTCTGGATATCGCAAGGCCGTTGCCAAAGGTATGATGAAGGTCATGGCGAAGATGGGGATTAGTACTTTGGCCAGCTACAAGGGGGCTCAAATTTTTGAGGCGCTCGGCTTGAGAGACGAAGTGATCGCCCGTTGTTTTGCCGGTACGAATAGCCGAATCCAGGGCTGCAGTTTTGATATTTTGGCAGAAGAAACGTTTCGTCGACATGCGCTCGGTTATCCGACCGGCAGACAAAACGCATTGCCAATGTTAGACAACTTGGGGGAATTCCATTGGCGGGCCCAAGGCGAACGGCACGGTTGGGACCCTGCTGCGATTGCCGACATACAAGTAGCCGCGAGATCCGGCGACAAGAACGCTTACAAACGCTTTGCTGACCATATCAATAAAGATGCGAGCATGCGTTATGCCCTTCGAGGACTTCTCGAGTTCAAACCAGGTGTTGCAGGTCCTGCAATCAGCATTGAGGACGTCGAGCCAGCCAAGGAAATCGTCAAACGATTCTGCACGGGCGCGATGAGCTTAGGGTCGATCAGCGCCGAGGCACACGAAACCGTCGCCATCGCGATGAACCGGCTCGGCGGAAAGAGCAATACGGGCGAAGGTGGCGAAGATCCGGTTCGCTTCAAGCCCATGGCCAACGGCGATAGCAAACGATCCGCCATCAAACAAGTTGCTTCTGGCCGATTCGGTGTAACCATCGAGTATCTAGCGAATGCCGATGAATTGCAGATCAAAATCTCTCAGGGAGCCAAGCCTGGCGAAGGTGGAGAGTTACCTGGCAAGAAAGTCGACAAGTACATTGCAAAGATTCGGTACAGCACACCGGGCGTCGGTTTGATAAGTCCCCCTCCGCACCACGATATCTATTCGATCGAAGATCTAGCACAACTTATCCACGATTTAAAGAACAGCAATCCGAGCGCTCGTGTTAGCGTTAAGCTTGTGAGCGAAGTTGGGATTGGAGTCGTAGCTTCCGGAGTCGCCAAGGCTCATGCCGATCACATTCTGATTAGCGGCGATACGGGCGGTACAGGTGCTTCACCCCTCACAAGCATCAAGCATGCGGGATTGCCCTGGGAGCTGGGGATTGCCGAAACGCATCAGACGTTGGTGCTCAATAATCTGCGTAGCCGAGTCACTTTGCAAACCGACGGTGGACTCAAGACGGGTCGTGATGTCGTGATAGCTGCTTTGTTAGGTGCCGAGGAATTTGGATTCGCAACTGCTCCGCTTATAACGTTGGGTTGCATCATGATGCGCAAGTGCCATCTCAACACTTGTCCCGTTGGAATTGCAACCCAAGATCCCGAACTGCGAGCGAAGTTTTCGGGCAAGCCGGAGCATGTCGTCAATTACTTGTTCATGGTCGCTGAGGACGCACGGCAAATAATGGCCGAGCTAGGCTTCCGCAAAATCGACGACCTCATTGGACGCACCGATTGCTTGATTGCTGATTCTGCTATTTCGCATTGGAAAGCGGATGGATTGGATCTATCTCCCATTCTCAAGCCAGCTAAAAAATCGAGTCCGGATGTCGGTGTAAGATGTCTTCAAAAACAAGACCACGGTCTTGAAAAGTCCCTGGACATGACGGAAATTTTGCCCCGATGTCAGGCGACTTTGGAAACTGGCAAGCCCGTCAATTTCGAATTGCCGATCATCAATACCAATCGAACTGTGGGCACCATTCTCAGTCATGAGATCGCCAAAAGATACGGTCAAACAGGCCTGCCACCAGAAACGGTGCATATCAAATTTACTGGCTCCGCCGGCCAGAGTTTCGGTGCGTTCCTTGCTCGGGGCGTGTCGCTCGAACTGGAGGGCGATGCAAACGATTATGTCGGTAAGGGGCTTTCCGGCGGTCGAATCGTCGTTTATCCGGACAAGCGTTCGACGTTTCGGGCCGAAGACAATATCATCGTTGGAAACGTTTGCTTGTACGGTGCGACGACCGGTGAACTGTACGTTCGAGGACGGGCTGCTGAGCGGTTTGCAGTTCGTAATTCCGGCTGTTCGACGGTCATCGAAGGGGTGGGCGATCATGGCTGCGAATACATGACGGGTGGTTGCGTCGTCATCTTAGGACCTACCGGTAGAAATTTTGCGGCGGGAATGAGTGGAGGCATTGCCTATGTTTTGGCGGACGTGGAATCATTCCGTATCCTTTGCAATCTTGGAACCGTCGAACTGGAATGCGTCGACGACGACCAGGACGCGGTCGAACTCTACGCATTGGTTTCCAAGCATGCAGAATTTACGAAGTCTTCAGTTGCAAAAGAACTATTGGATGACTGGCCAAACAATATTGCTCGATTTGTCAAAGTCATCCCGACCGATTACAAACGTGTCTTGTTAGAGATGAAGCAAGAAAAGAAGCTGCAGTTGGCGTGAGCCCCCCCACGAGATTGTCTCGTAAGTGTGCGAGCTGTGGGCTCTGTGTCTAGCTTGCGAATCTTTGCTTCCTACCAGTCAAGTTGGCAGGGGAGCCTAACTCCAAACTCCTAACTCCTCATACAAAATCTAAGAAAAAAATGGGAAAGCCAACTGGATTCAAAGAATTTGATCGCAAGAAAGTGGAATGGCGATTGCCCATTGTTCGCGTTAGTGATTACCGTGAAATCTACACTGAGCCCAAGGAAGAACAATTGCGAACGCAGGGCGCAAGATGTATGGATTGCGGCGTTCCTTTTTGTCAGTCCGCTACGGGATGCCCGATCGATAACCTGATTCCAGAGTGGAACGATCTGGTCTATCACGGCCGCTGGCGTGAAGCGGTTGACCGATTGCATAAAACAAACAATTTCCCCGAGTTCACAGGTCGCGTGTGCCCAGCTCCGTGCGAGGGAGCATGCGTTCTAGGGATCACGAATCCGCCGGTTACCATCAAAAATATCGAAAACGCAATTATCGACAAGGCTTTTGACGAAGGATGGGTAACCGCCAAGGCACCGCTCTCGCGAACCGGCAAGAGTGTTGCGATCATTGGTAGCGGACCGGCCGGTTTGGCGGCTGCCGACCAACTCAACAAAGCTGGCCATTTGGTCACTGTTTATGAACGCGCGGATCGCATCGGAGGGTTGCTTACCTACGGCATCCCAAACATGAAACTGGATAAAGGTGTCGTTCAGCGACGGTTAGATCTGATGGCCGACGAAGGGGTTAAGTTCGTCACGAATGCCAACGTTGGACAGAATGTTGACGCGAAGCAGTTGATGGTTGAAAATCATGCGGTTCTGCTCTCGACAGGAGCGACGACGCCTCGCGATTTGCCCATCCCGGGACGACAGCTCAACGGGGTCCATTTTGCAATGGAATTCTTGACCGCAAACACTGCCAGTCTACTTGATAGCAATCACACGGATGGCAAATTCATTTCTGCCAAGGGAAAACGCGTGGTTGTTATTGGCGGTGGAGATACTGGATGTGATTGCATCGGTACGAGTTTGCGACACGGCTGCACGCAGTTGGTAAACTTTGAGTTGTTGGACAAACCACCCCAAGACAGAGCCATCGATAACCCATGGCCACAGTGGCCGCGGACTTTTCGAGTCGATTACGGACATGAAGAAGCGGAGGAGAAGTTCGGCAGCGACCCTCGCGAATATTGTATCTTAAGCAAGGAGTTCATTGACGACCGCAAAGGGAATGTTACCGGCATTAAGACCGTACGCGTGCAATGGGGCAAAAAAGATGGCCGAATGGTCATGGAGGAAATTGCTGGCAGCGAAGAAGTGATTGGTGCGGATCTTGTTCTGCTTGCCATGGGCTTCCTTGGTCCCGAGAATACCGTGTCCGAAAAGCTCGGTATCGAACTGGATCCTCGCAGCAATTACAAAGCTGAGCATGGCAAGTTTGAGACGAATGTCCCTGGAGTCTTCGCGGCAGGGGACTGTCGGCGCGGACAATCGCTCGTAGTATGGGCCATAAACGAAGGCCGAGGAGCGGCCCGAGCAATCGATATCTACTTGCAGGGAGACAGCACGTTGCCAGCTCCTGGTATTACGATGGGCTCCGCATTGTTAAGTGCAGGCAGCTAGCCCGGATTATTTTCCTCATGGCGACAGCTCCCAACCCAAAGCGAATACTAAGGCACTGGAAAGTACTGTGCGAAACGATCGGTGACCGCCGTGCGGGAAGTCTTGGCGAACAAGCGGCAGCGGAATATCTCGCTACAGGATTCACCCGACTCGGGCTGGCGAATGTCCAGATGGAAACTTTCCCGTGTGTTTCCGTAGTGAAAGCGGAGGCAGATGTGCAGGTGCGTTTCTCGGATCGTTTCGAGCAGGTGCCCGCAAGGCCGCTCGCCGGCTCGCCTCCCACACCGGACGGACAAGTGGTTGAAGGTAAACTCGTGTGGGTCGAAATGCCGGAACAAGCAGATCGGCTGTTCACGCCACAACTGCGAGGCAAGATTGTTGTGCTCGTCGGACCGATTCCTACACACGCCGACCTGCACCGTCGGCTGGTTCAATGCGAGCCCGCAGCCGTGTTGCACCTGGATGACCGACTGCCTTTCGAGTAGGTGAGGGACGACGGCGTGTTTCCTGTGTGGGCGGAGCGCTATGGGATGCCGCCCATAGCTGCAGTTCCGTTTCGAGTCGGTTGGGAGCTTCGTAAACGCGGTGCCACGCGAGCACGTGTTCGGTTGGAAGTCGAGCGGCACTCGGGCTTGCCGCAGAACGTCATCGCCGAAATCCCGGGTCTGGATCCCACTTTGCCCGTCGTTCTGCTCGGGGCCCATCACGACACGCAAGATCTTAGCAACCAAAAACGATTTCCGTTTTCGCGCGGACTCGCTCCGGAACAGCGTGCAGAAAGTTTTCGTATCGGTAGGGAGTTGTTCGATCTGTCGCCATCCCACACACTGAAAAAACCCTCCCTTTGATTGGAATTTAGCACCAATAGCTAGCTTGACGCGAGTTTTTTCGCCCCGCAATCCCTTGTTGAATTGTGCGGATTGGCTAGGATAGGCAGATTGAGGTATGTTTTGCGCGACGTCGCGCAAAGTAACGAACTGCCCGCGTATTTTTCGTGGGCTTTGTTTTCCCGAAACTCGAGGAACATCATGGTAAAGTTGTTTGGTTTTGCGGTTCTCACAGCCAGTCTTTTTGCTGCCATGGGTCAAGTACAATTCTCCCAAGCAGGCGATTGTTGTCCCAAACCAGTCTGTTGCGTTCCGCCCCCACCAGTGGAGGTTTCTTGGTGTGTTGAAGATCCATGTACCTGCTGCAAGTACTCGGTAACGGCTTGCCTGCCTTGTGGTTGCAAGTGCGAAACGCCTTGCCTGGTAGGCTGGAAACCTGGAATACTAGGACGCAAGGTTTTGACCTACAAGTTCGCTTGTGGCGAATGCGTCGACGTAGTGATCACCAAACACGGCAAGACAATCGTTCGTGACTAAATTTGTTCGAATACTCGCTCGGTTTTAAGAGCGAGTTTCAGGATTGACTACCGCATTACGGTCGCCCAGTACCGTCAGCTTTCCACGGCGGCTCAGGAACATCTGCCTTTTCGTGCCGTAGAACTCGGCTCCGCTTTCGGTATTGTGCGGGTAGTTAGTATAACCGTCTTGTAGCGCCGGAAAATTCGAGAACCCCTGCCCGTAGTTTTCAACCCACAGATCCCGATCGAAAAATTCGATGCCGTCATCATCGACGAATGCCATCGCAGCATCTACAACTTGTGGCGACAAGTACTCGAATACTTCGATGCATTCCTCATTGGGCTAACCGCTACACCAACCGCCCAAACGATCGGGTTCTTCAAACAAAACATGGTAATGGAGTACACACACGAAGACGCAGTTTCAGATGGCCTCAACGTCGGTTACGACGTCTATCGGTAGAAAGAATTGGCTATTCGTCGGCAACGTAGAAGCGGGTGAAAGGGCAGCGCAGCTGATGAGTTTGGTTAGCAGTGCGAAGCGTCACGATCTGGACGTGTGGTTCTACCTGAAGGATATTCTTGAACGCCTGCTGGCGGGCGAGACCGATTACAAGTCGATGCTGCCGGACTTCTGGAAGAAATCTCACCCCGAAGCGGTCCGAGCTCATCGAGTCGAAGAGCGTCGCGACAAAGCGGAGCGCAAGCAATACGACCGAGCGAAGCGATTGATCAAAGCAAAAGAAAAGCGGGCACTCCAAGCCTAAACGCCTAGCTGAACCTGCCCGAGGCGACAACGCCAATTCGACGCTGGCTGTCGTGAACGCTTACATTAAGTTGCTGAGGCATCCTTAGCCCTGGCGGATGCGATCAAGTCTTGTTCGTTTTCTTGCCACCATTTTTCCGCTCGCTCTTCACTCCAAGGGAATCGTGACGAAAAACCCGCCAACTTGGTCCCAACCTCGCTCATCGAACGCGGTCTGTCATTGGCCTCCGGGGAAATGCATTGAGCCAAAAGGCGAATAAACTCGTTAAACTTGGGATCCATACAAAGCTCCGCAAATCTCCCCAGACTTAGCGTCGAGATCACGGAATCATGCGTTGCTCCCAATATTGGGACTTTACCACTCAAGAGGTACACGCCGAGAACTCCAAACGCAAAGATGTCGATCCGAGGGTCAGCGATCCAAGGTGCCTCCAATCGTTCCGGGGCAATGAATCCAGGCGTACCGATCAGTACGCGTGTCGCTGTCACGTCTCTGCCAACGTTGTCTGCCATCGATTTTGCGAGCCCGAAATCGACCACCTTGATCAAATCCACGAGCTGTCCTTTTTGGCATATCATGACGTTCTGAGGTTTGATGTCGCGGTGGATCAAGCCGATATCGTGTGCTTCTTCAATTGCACCACATGTCTGTCGTAAAATCCACAGACATCGATCGATGGAAATATTTGGATCGTAAGAGATAAAGTGGGCCAGATTGACCCCTTCCACTAGCTCCATCGCACAGAACAACAGACCATCTTTGGACATGCCAAAATCGTAGATGCCAACCGTGTTGGGATGGCTCAGTTTCGAAGCCATTCGCACTTCGCGTTCAAAGCGTTTCAACGTTGCTGAACTTATTAACGGTTCTTTGATCAGCTTTATCGCAGCCGCTCGACCAAGCAATTTGTGCTCGCCGCGGTACACAATCCCAAGCCCTCCCTCTCCTATTTTCTCCCGCAGGACATACGAACCAAGCGACTTGTTCGCCAACTCGATCCCTCGAAAAGCTCGGCGCAAGGACAATACACCGATCACCAAAGAAATAAGGATTGGAACGCCGTACAAAAAACGAAAGGCACTTTCGATAAATAGATGATTTTTGAACGCTTCCTCTTTCGGTATCTCCAATACCATCATTCGACTTAGCGTATCGATCCAATGCCAAGCTCCAACAACATCGCGTCCTCGATAATCCCGATAGCCGATTATATCCGAGCCGTTTCTGGGTTGGGAAATGGTCTTGCCCGGCTTGGTCCATGACCATTGGCTGGGATCGTCTGAGGGCTTAAAACCTGAAAGCACGTTTCCGCCTGGATCTCTGGCTTCTACAATAGTTGCCCCACGTATTTTCTTTAGGACGGAAAAGGATGGTAATTCCAATAAGTTCGAGAGGTCTCTTGCCTTGGTTGCGATCGCGCCCCGTTCATCCAATAGATAAGAATTGCTATCCCTTAATACCAAACTCGAAAGCAACTCTTCCAATTCGTCGAGGAACTTAGGACTTCGAATCATCATCGCACCGATCACTTGGGAGCTATCGTCCGGTGAGAAGATAGGGACCAGGAACATGACCACCTGCTCTTCCGATTCCATGGGGTAATTCTCGGTGATCGCTTCAGCCGTCGGCCTTGGCAACTCAACGGATGATGCGCTCCGATCAAAAACTCTTTTAAGAATTGTCGACCCAACCGAGGTTGAGAGGCCGCCCAAACCCGCGTTCTTGTTTTTGAATTGCCAGTCGGCTAATAGGATAGAAGAACGATTCCAAATAGCATACTTGAGCTGAGACCGATCGTTGGCTGCTGTGCTCTCGGCCTTGGTATCCGACTCCAATTTGACCGGTTGAGCAACCCTATTTTCGAAGACAAATTTTACTTTCGCTTGCTCCTCAGCATTACCAAGGATTTCAGCTCGGTCGATCTCACTGAGATTCGGAAATTGGATCTTTTTATCAAGGCTCTGCACAAGCAGCTGCAATTCCGTTTGTCGTCCCCAATCCTGAACTCGAAGTTCATGACCGCGAGCCCACTGCACCACAAGCCTGCTTTTCTGTTCGGCCATGGAGGTCAAGATAGATTCAAACTCCACTCTTGATCGACGGATCAATTCTGTTTGCAAATACCATCCGACAGCCATCAAGAAAATCGCGGCACCCACTGCGGAAGCCAATGACAAAACACCTCCAACCAGGTTGCTGGTTATCCTCTGTATGCCAATTGTGGATATGGAACGGTTTTGAACCGTTGTCTTGGAGATCCTCCCGGTCGGTGCCATGATCGTACGACTAAAATGCTTTGCGAGCAGACCTCGCACTTCACGTACAACTTCAGGGTCGGACGAACTCACTCCTGATAAACGGGACTCTCGATCGCGCAACGACTTGTCGATTAGATCGATAAACAGCTCCTTAGCGCGAGCATACTGCTCCGGTGTCACTGTTGGGAATTCCCGTCCAAGCGTTTTCGAAGCCAGGCACGGCACATCTTCCATTCGTTGTCAATTGTCCGAGTCGAAAGCCCTAGAACGTCGGCAACTTCCGGCACCGTCATGCCGCCGAAAAAACGCATCTCTACTATCTTGGCCTGCCGCGGATCTAGTTGCTGAAGTTCTTCGAGTACATCCTCTACGGCTAAAACGTCGCTCTCCCGCGATGGCGCGATCAATGTATCCTCGTCGAACACCATCCGCACCCGTCCCTCTCCCCGCTTGATCCGATGGCGAGCTCGCGCATGATCCACGAGAATTCGACGCATCATCGTGGCTGCGATTGCCAAAAAGTGCCCGCGGCTCTCGTATTTGTCCGACACTTGTTTTGCGAGCTTAAGGTACGCTTCATGCACTAAAACAGTAGGGGAAAGGGATACAGTTGGCGATTCGAGCTGCAAATAGCTTGCAGCCAGACGCTTCATGTGCGCATACGTCTCGTCAGCCAATAAATCCGTTTGACGTTGCTCTGCCATGATGTTGTCCCCAATCGAATGCCGCACTCTATGCTCTGGAATCGAATATCCCAAGCCCGGATTATTCGTAACCCGATGCGTAAGCGAGGGATTGCTAGGAATTCCCTTGCTTACGCATCGAGTTACGAAAGCAGTCTGCTTTGATTGCAAATCGACTTTACGTGATACGAAAAAATGACTTACGTCCAAAACGATCGACGTTCATGATTAATCCTGGCTAGCAAACCATCTTAGCAGGTCCACTGATCAGCAGCATGTCAAAAAAAAGGCTCGGGCGGAAACCCGAGCCTTACACGACTCTTAAAAGTATGTCGATGTGAGCCGAAACTACTCGCGGGGACGAATTGCACCTGTCAATCCGCTGTAATCCACTCGATCATCGTTGTGCCAGAGAGGTTGCCCGAGCTCTACTCGCTTTCGCAAAACTTCGATCTTTTCTTGCGAGCCAGCAGGAGCATCCGTTGGTAGAAATTTCATGTCCACAACGGGATCGAAATCCTCGTCGTGCCCATACTTCAAAATCGCTTCAAAAACGTTCTTACAAAGATTGCTCATTGACTCATAGCCCTCCAAATTGTGTATTGATCATGCAAGTTACGCCAAAACACCTGCGAAATTTAATTGGGGAATAACTACTCTGCTTCTCGAATGTTTCAGATGCCGTTGGTATCTTTAACCGCGTTATGCGAACGGTCCACCTGAAATCATTCTGTCAAATTCCCATCGACGGTTGATTATTGGCAATTCGCAACCAAAGTCAAGAAAATTAAACAAATATCTAGGCACCTGCACCTTGTCGGAAGTCGCAATAGTCGCAGTACAGAAAGTGTGCTCGATAAAGGGGTACGACATGCCTTGAGCGACCCTCAGACAAGTCACCTTATCCGGCAAGCTTTTTATTTTAATTCGCGTCGCCGTAAAGTCCTGGCAATCCGCATTCAGCCACCGCAAATCGGATAGACTGTTCCTGCTAAGTCGCCAAATGAAGGTTACACCCTTCAATCGTGAATACGCAGTAACGCATCGTTTCAAAACCTTTTAGTAACAAATCGATCATGAAAATAACTCCAAAATTTTTATCGGTTACGACCCAACATGCTTCAACCACGCATGGGCCTTGGCTTCTTCTAATCCTGCTTTGCGTTTCAACAACTGAGGCAAAGGCACAAGAAAATCCTGTCGCAGTGCTGGACACTGCAGCCATCGAAACCCCCGTTGCAGTCGTTACGCCAGCGGGACACCGTATTGACTTGGCAGGAATGCGACCTCAAGTATTGGTCCTCTCTCCTGACAGTAAATCACTCTTAACGTCCGGTAAGACCAATAAGCTGATCGTAATCAATCCAGATACCAAAGAAGTGTCGCAGACGATCGACTTCCCATCCAAAGAACAGACGTTCGAACCCGATATATCGTCCCCTAATATCCTAAAGCCGGATAGTGCCGCATTGGCTAGTTACACAGGCCTTGTTTACACCAAAGATGGCAAGCGGGTCTATATGAGCAACGTCGGCGGTTCGATCAAAGTCTTCTCCGTGGCCACCGACGGAATGCATGCATCCTCACATACGATTCCACTTCCAGACGCCAAGGCACCACGCCGCGTTCAAGAAATACCAAGTGGACTGGCTATCGACGATGAATCGAAAAAGCTATTTGTCTGCGGAAACCTTTCGAACACATTGATCGAAATCAACCTGCCAGACGGGAAAGTGGAACGGAAGTTTCCTGTCGGTGTGGCACCCTACGATGTCGTTATCCATAAGAACAAAGCCTACGTGAGCAATTGGGGCGGCCGCGTTCCCGTCGAAGGCGACTTGACGGGACCGGCAGGCCGAGGAACTACGGTCCGAGTCGATCCTGTTCGTCACATAGCAAACGAAGGTACGGTCTCAATTATCGATTTAAATACCGGCGCAACCGAAACGACACTTGTTGGCCTCAGCCCGAGCGACTTGGCCCTCTCCCCAAATGGAAAATACCTCGTCTGCGCCAATTCGAATAGCGACACGCTATCTATATTGTCTACAGAAACAGGAAAAGTTGTCGAGACAGTTTGGGTCAACGCAAAACAGTCGGACCTCTACGGTGCCGCTCCTAACGCGCTCGCGTTCAATACCGAAGGAGATACTCTTTTCGTCGCGAATGGTTCCCAAAACGCAATCGCAGTAATGTCCTTCGACCCGGATGACAAAGGAGACACTCGCCTCAAGGGGCTGATCCCTGTGGGTTGGTATCCTGGAGCAATTGTTTACGATCCATCTCGCAAGCAAATAAGCGTTGCTAATCTCAAGGGGCTGCCAAGTAAGCCGTCAAAGAAGGAAAGCAGCGCTGGCTTTAACTCGCATCAACACAATGGCTCCCTCAGTATCGTGCCTGTTCCAAATGCAGAGCAGCTGGCAGTTTTATCCGAGCAAGTTTCCAAAAACATTCGCCGCAGCGCGATTCGCGATGCGGCATTGCCGTCACGCGAAAATCAACCTCCACGCCCGATTCCTCAACGCATAGGCGAGCCAAGTACGATCGAGCATGTCGTTTACGTGATCAAAGAGAATCGAACCTACGACCAAGTGTTCGGCGACATCGAACGCGGCAACGGCGACATGGGACTTTGCATTTTTGGACGCAACATCACCCCAAACCAACATCGACTGGCCGAGCAATTTGTCCTTCTTGACAATACCTACTGCTGTGGCATCTTGAGCGCCGACGGCCACCAATGGAGTACCTCAGCTCTTTCTACCGCCTATCTAGAGAAAAGCTTTGCCGGATTTCCTCGAAGCTATCCAGATGGAATGGGTGACGATGAGTCGGACGCATTGGCCTATTCACCCGCAGGATTCATTTGGGATAACGCCGTGCTCCATGGAAAGTCGATTCGAAACTATGGCGAATTCATGATGCCAAAGGTGAGATACCGCGATGCCGGAAAGAAGGGCACACCTGACTACATGTCCTGCTTCCGAACATGGAAAGGAGCCGATGAAGTCGTCTTTGCAAGTGCTCCTGCCATCGAGAGTATTCGAGCCTACTCACCTAGCACTTATGTTGGTTGGTCCATGCAAGTCCCCGATCAAGTGCGAGCGGATTTCATTCTCAAAGAACTTGCTGAATTCGAACAGAAAGGGAGTTATCCAAGCCTTACACTTATCTGCCTGCCCAACGACCACACGAGCGGTACCTCTGCCAAATTTCCAACTCCCGCTTCGAGTATGGCAGACAACGATCTCGCTTTTGCCCGAATCGTTGAGGGATTAAGCCATTCCAAGTTTTGGCCTAAAATGGCGATCTTCGGAATTGAGGACGATCCGCAAGCGGGCTGGGACCATGTCAGCGGCTACCGAACGACCGCGTATTGTATAAGTCCCTATTCCAAGCGTGAACAGACCGTTAGTACTCGATACAACACGATTAGTGTTTTGCGAACCATCGAGCAGATATTGGGATTGCCACCCATGAATCAATTTGACGCAGGCGCAAATCCTATGTTCGACTGCTTTCAGGACGTACCCAATCTTACTCCCTATGAATCTGTCGCGAGCAATATCCCACTCGATCAGCTCAATTCGCCAACCGCGGCCATCGTTGACCCACTTCGCCGAACGTTTGCCGAAAAATCTGCAATGATCAATTTCGCAGAAATCGACCAGGCCCCCGAGGATTTGCTCAATCGAATTCTTTGGAATGCCATGCGAGGGAATCAGCCGTACCCCGACTGGGCAATTACAACCTCAGGCGATGACGATGACGACGAAAAGATAGGATTAGGCGAGAAATAGGATGACAACGAAGAGTCACTGGAGTGTTCCAGAACTGGAAACACCGAACTCCGTCATCCGCATTTCGCCAGATGTTAATGTCCCCATCACGCAACGTGTCAAACGTATTATTGACACGCCTGCCTTTCGCCGATTGTCGAGGATCAGCCAATTGGGAATGGTGGCATTTGTCTATCCAGGTGCAACCCATACACGCTTGGAGCATTCGCTAGGCGTTTACCGAAACGCGATCGAATTCTTGCAACGGTTGTCTGGTGCCGATGCGCTTGGCAATGTACTCAGCGAATACGATGTAAAACTT
>CAMDKL010000117.1 GCA_945900945.1 Pirellula staleyi DSM 6068 | reverse complement strand
GCAGAAACGGCTTAGTCCCCGATGGGGATTCTCTTGGTCCTCTCTTTGCGACATTGATGCAACTGTGTGAAGCCACGCGCATTGACGAGCCGATACCTGTCTTTAGGCATCGTGAGGCAATGGCAAAAGGGAATAAAGAGGGTATTCGACCCTCGGACCACCAGCGGGCAATCGCACAATTAAAAATCGGAACAAACGGGCTAAAACAAAGTGGAGTGTCCCCATTTAGTCCGTCCCATTTAGTTCCGCAGCTTAACGGCAACCCGTGCTCGTGAATGTCAATCCTTGAAAAGGAAGCCACAAGCTTAACTATCGACTGGAGAGCCGGATGCGGGAAAACCGCCCGTACGGTTCGGAGGGAGGGGGGCCGCAACTCAATGCGGCTTTCCTACCCCTATCGTGAGTCGCACACGCAATGCTATTCGGAAACAAATTCCTTTGGAAGAGAGACCTTGTTCGTTTCCGACCAAGTACGGGTTGTCAGCTCGATCTTCTTTTCACCCGGCCGGTCAGGATTCTCCAGGACCAGCCAAACCACTTTTTGATTCTTTTCCGTTGGCGATTGAACCGTGGTGATTGGATTGGCTCGGCGGACCAAATCGGTCAATACCGCTCGAAGCGGAATTCCGCTCTGCTTGAAGGCTCGCACCTGTTGATTCCGTGTGATACCCTCCTTTTGAAATGCAGTACCGTTAATGGCCATCGAAATTGGCGTTCCTCCTAGGACGGACTCCGACACCTCGCTCGCGATCAACTGAAGTGCAGATTCCAAAGACTCCTGTTCAAAGCCAATCGTGATTTTCGATTCTAAAACTTCTTCTATCGACTTGGCCGGTGGTTTCGGAGCTGGTTTAGATTTCGTTGCTACCGTGGGAACCGCCTCGCCAGATGCGCCAGATGCATTGTTTAAGGCCATCCAGCTTGCAACGACAATGTTGCTCATCGCATCGGTTGGAAGATAAGCGTTGGCCAAAACCTGTCCATCCTCGAATCCAAATCGTCCATAGCGATTAAGCGCTCTCATCATCTGAGGATAACGAAGTCCCAATGCACGCCAATACGGATGTAGCGTGACACCAGACGACAAGCCCTTTTCAAAACGATCTGGCACCGCCAGCAAACTCGACTTAAAGGACGCAGCGAATTTGCCAGAATCCCGCATTTCCGAACCCAACATGCGTATCTCTAGGTACCAGCGAGGTTCGAGGTTCGTAGTAAATGCCACCGCTTGCATTGTCTCGTCGATAGAATCCCGAAGAGTCTCCTGGGCTTTGGGTACCGCAGAAAGCAGCTCCCGGCCATCACCGAAAAGAAAACTGGGCGCAAACAACACGCTCAAGTCGGATCGACTATCGGTCGCTTTTAAAAGGGTCTCTAATTGCCTGCGAAGCGGAGCTGGACCACCATTGAGTTCCGGCAAGGTGGCAATCAATTCTTCAGAGCCAAGCACGACTCGATTGATCATCGCAGTACCGTCGGTTTGCATTCCATCCATGGCAATCGCAATCGCAATCGCAATCGCATTGGATGGAGATTTATTGCTCCAAAATCCTTTTTTTGTACTGCTCTTCGGATCTAACAATTGCAACGAGAAACCGGGGACCGATCGCGTGACAGAATCGATAGCAACGGGTTGCGAATAGGAAATCCGAAAAACAGCCTGCGGAACTCCAGGCTTTCTGCTTGGATACAATGCGATGTCGACGGAGTTGATGCGATCGTCACTTAGCAATGGAAGCCCAGAGAGTAGCTTCGTTAGGTCCGGCTGCGAATCGTTCCACCATTTCCCAATTCCGGATAAGCTACCTCGATGATGCCAGGCATTGCCGGAAACAAAAACCATGGCTTCCAGACCTGCGGGGAACATTTCCAGTGAGTAGGGAGAACCAGCTTGAGGAGGTGCCCAAAGCAATTGACCATCGTCCGCTTCTACTGCGTAGTATTCTGTTGCCGTCTCGGTAGGTTTCATTATCGTATTCCCATCACTATTGGGGATGAAAACCTGTCCGATCGTCTCCGATTTTGGGACGTCTCGCTTCACGCTAGGTGAAGCAGTCGACGAGAGACTCCTGTTCGAACCCGTGTTGGTGGATTGACCGCCATCCTGAACGAGCACGGTAAAGACGAGAGCAAAAATCAAACTGGAACCACCAATCATCGCCGGCAGCAGCCAAACGGGTTTCTTTTTCTTTGACTTTTTCTTGCCTGACCTTTTGGTTCCGGTCGCGCCTGATGGTTTATTCCTGTACGGTTCAAGACCTACCGTTGGAATGCGGGGTTGTTTTTCAGACTCATTGACTGCGAATTCAATCGCCTTGATCAGCTCGGCAGCAGAATTAAATCGTGCAGATGGATTTTTGGCTAACAAATGGTCCAAGCATTTTTGCAAAGGTGCTGGCAGCTTCGACTCACCGAGCGATTGAGACCAAACACGTCCGAGCGCATACAAATTGGTTTGAAGGGTATGCGAACTATTTGGAAGTGTAAGCTCTGGAGCAGCGACTGCGAGTTGAGCATCCCTTGAGCGTGTAATTACGGAATTTCCATTGGTCGCATGCGGGTTTGAGGGTGGGAAGAATGGATCGCGGCGAAGAATAAACTCCCCGTCGACCCCACACCAAATAGCATCAGGACAAACACAGCCATGCACCAACCCCGCGTCGTGCATTTTCTGAAGTCCCGTTGCTATCTGCTCGACCATAGCTGCCGACTCGGACCAACTTAATGCTCGATCCCTAAGCATTAACGACAGCGATTGGCCATCGAGCACTTCACAAACGGCAACGATACTTGACTTGTCGACTCCTGAAAAAAGCCACTTGTCGATCGAGGGGTGAGAAACGGCAACTTGCTTTGTTGCGAGAGCCAAACTGGGCGGCCAACGTTGCAACTCCGTTTGCTTTAATTCCTCGAGTCTGAGTAGGTAACACCATCGCGGCAGGTACTTCGCTCGGCTACAATCCAACGCCAGAAACCAATTTGCGCCAAGGCTTGACTCTAAGGACTCAGATATCCGGTAGGGACCTATTGCGATCGGCGTCACAGTTATTGCTCTAAAACATAGGCGAAGATAAGCGGTGCTACGATACTTGCATCGCTATGGATCATGAACTTGGGTGAGTCCGCCGTCAACTTATTCCAAGTAATTTTTTCGTTGGGAACGGCACCACTATAGCCACCATAGCTTGTATCGGCATCGCTAATTTGAGCAAAATAAGCCCAGCGTCGCGTGTCCGGCTCGTCACAATCTTGGATCAACATGGGAACGACGCAGATTGCGAAATCGCCCGCAATTCCGCCTCCAATTTGAAAGAATCCGATCCCTCGATCTTTGCTCAAAGTACGATACCACTGTGCCAGTCGATCGAGTTGATGAGTCCCGCTCTTTAAAGCATGATGCGTTGAAACGGTGCCATCCATAACGCGTGCGGCAAACATATTACCGAGGGTGCTATCCTCGATGCCAGGAGAAAAGACCGGAATGCCGGCTTCCTTTGCCGCGATCATCCACGAGTTTTCGGCTGGGATCTTGTAGTGCGGCTTAAGATCAGGCTCGTCGAGCAACATGAACATATACTCGTCAGGAAAGTAGCTCTTGCCTTCCGCTGCCGCTTTTGCCCAGTATTTGACCAATCGGCTCTGCATGTGTTTCATGACAGTCTCAGGAATACATGTATCTGTAACTCGATTGAAGCCTTCGTCCCGCAACGCAACTTCGTCCTCAACGCTCAGCGCTCGCCAGTTTTCGATCACTCGGTATTCATCGTGTGCAAACAAATTGAACAAATCCTCTTCCAAGTTTGCGGCAGTGCATGAGATCGCGTGCACTTTACCGCAGCGTATCATTTCGGCGAGCGAAACGCCCAGTTCAGCCGTACTCATCGCGCCAGCCAGGGAGACCATCATGGCTCCATGCTCTTGATCTACCAGTTTTTTGTAAGCCTTAGCGGCAGCAAGTGTTTCGCGTGCATTGAAATGACGAAAGTGCTTTTCCATGAACGCCGAAATCGTCATTATTCAGTCCGAGAGAAAGGTTGGGGAGCTCTAGCTGCGAGCCATAGGCATCACGACGTACATATAACCATCGTCGGTTGAAAACATGGCAGGTTCTGCGTTGCTTCGGACCTCGATGGCGAAGTTTTTTTCTAGGTCGAGTGCCTTGAAAAAATCTAAAACGAAACGGTAGTCCATCGTTATCTTGACTTCCTCACCCGTATAGGAGATCGGCATTTCAATTCGCGATTGACCGATGTCAGCGGTACGGGCAGCAACGACAAGCGTACCATTTCCAAACACAAATTCGACACCGCGACTCTCTGGGTCAGCCACGATAGATGCTTGTCGAATTGCATGTAAAAAGGGTCCCACCAACCCCTCAATACGCGTTTTATTTTCGCGACTTGGAATGACCTGTCGCCAATTCGGATACCTGCCTTCGACAAGTCGAGAATAGATCGTGCAACGGTTGGTTCTGATGAGGATGTCGTTGCTACGCGCTGCAACGTGGACCATATCATCCTTTTCACTAATAGAGCGATCCATCAAAGTCAGAGTTTTTGTAGGAACGATCGTAGACATACCGGAATTTTTGAAGCCACCAACCGAAGTCCCTTTTCCATGCATGCACGCCAAACGCCGACCATCCGTGGCGACCGTCGTAATTTGTTCGCCGTCCATTTCGAAAAGCACGCCGCCAAGTTGGTATCGAGTGCTTTCATTGTCGGTGGCAAAAATCGTGCGCTTGACTAGTTCTTTGAAAAGACGAGCAGGCAGTTCAAAATAGCTTTCTTCGGCAAATTCCACTACGCTCGGGAATTCGTCCGGATTGGCGCGAGGCAAATGAAATTCGGAATGACTCCCGATAAAATCGAGTGAATTCTCGGTAGATTCAATGGTTAGGGTCTCATCGCTGGCTTCGCGAAGTATATTCCCGACTCGCTGAACGTTGAGTAAAGCACGACCTGGTGCGAGAACTTGAACGTTTTCAACTTCCAGTCGAATTCCGGCCTCCAAATCGGTCGCCATCAAGACAACTCGCCCTTCCGTCGCATCGATTTTGATATTGTTTAGGACTTCTTTCGGGCTTCGGGTCGGCGCGATTCCAGCGGCGATTTGAAATGCACTCAGCAGTTTCTCGCGATTGCAAATGATTTTCATGTCTCAGGACTCGGTTCAAATGACTTTTGGGAATGCTGGTACTTTTTTTTGAGGCCATTGTTGTAGCCTCAATGGAACAAAAACTGTAGTGGGGACTGGAAGTAGCAGCGCCCAATTCGAGGTAGCAAACATGGATTCGTGTGGTATTGGAGTAATCGCGGGAAAAGGGCATAATGCTGGCCTTACTATTCGATCGCTGCAAAAGTCGAGGTCTGTTTTCAGGAGGAGAGCATGGACGCAAAATGGCATGAAATATTTGTCGACTTCGGCGATGACACGCTAATGCCGTTTCCTCGCACAACGCTGAGTCGAATCGAATCCAAGAGTACCGTCGAATTGCGAGGGCTGGTTTCACGCAATGCTCCCAAGTTGCCTGGCGTATACGGGATGCTGGACGCGACCGGACGATTGATTTACGTCGGAAAATCGAAATCCCTTCGCAATCGATTGCTCAGTTACTTTATGCCGACCAACACCGATGAAAAGGCCGGCCGAATTGTCCAGGCCGCCGAAGCGATTGTTTGGGAAAAGCAACCGAGCGATTTTGGAGCGCTGCTCCGCGAACAAATGTTGATTCGAAGATGGCAACCAAGACTGAACGTAGTCGGTATGCCGAAACGCCAACAGCAGGCGTTCGTGTGCATTGGCAATGCGCCCGCCGAACACTTCTATCTGAATAAACAATTCGATCCAGATGCGGCAGGTTGTCATGGCCCGTTTCATGGGATGGGAAACCTGCACCGTGCGGTCGAGATCCTCAATCGTCTCTATTTGCTGAGAGACTGCAATCAAAAGACACCCATGATGTATTCGGACCAACTGCAGCTTTTTGATTTGGAATTGCGAGCAGGATGTGTTCGCCAAGAAATCCGGACCTGCCTTGCCCCATGCTTGCCGTCTTGCAGCCGACAGAATTACGGCGAGCAAGTGGAAAAGGCCCTTCGATTTCTCAACGGGGCATCTGTCGAAGTTTTGGCACAAGTCGAGCAACAGATGGCCCGAGCTGCGGCTGGTCAACACTTTGAGCATGCCGCTCGCATGCGAGACGATTTGAAAATCCTAAAATGGCTTTCCAATCGGTTGGCCAGCTTCAAACGAGCACGCGAGCAGTATTCCTTTATCTATACCGTGCAGGGGTGTGACGGCAGGGATATTTGGTATTTGATACGAAAGGGTGGTGTCGAACATGCAATTGCCAAACCCAAGAACGCTTCGCAATGGCGTTCAGCCCGGACTGATTTAGAGCATTGGCATGAGAACTCCCAATCGGTCGGTTCTGGATTCCTCCGCTATGAAGAGACGATTGGCCTAGTCACCGCTTGGTTTCAGAAGAACCGCGAGGAATTGCGAGAGACGCAAGCCGTACAGGACATGTCCACCGCATGGGAACCCTACTAAATTCTCAACACCCACCCAAACGGAATATCGACGAATCTTGTGTGGTACGGTGAGAGGCAAGTTCCCGCCACGCTTGTTTGATTCTGATCTACTAAGTCGTTTCATCGCATCTCTCCCGTTTAAGTTGATTCAACTAAAAATCGCTGATACCTGTGGATGGCGACCCGTGAAAATAGTCTGTAAGTGACAGGACCTTTTCGACGCACAATTCATCCGTTTGGGCCAACAGCTGGCGATCGCGTAGCTGATTTGCGATTTCCGTCTACTAAGGACCGTTCGAGAAATTATTGTCGTGGATCGCTCCGAGATCCAACGTTCTGATCGCGGAGCGATCAGCGACAATGCGACGGTTAATTCTCGAACGGTCCTAACTGAACCGTAATCAGCATCCAAGCGGGACACCTCGACCGGATTATTTTGAAATAAGGCACTACAGGGCATGCGTCTTTTTGCGGTAGAATACGATTCAACATGTCATACCCACCAAATAAATAAAGCGGGGCAGGAGTGGAGATGTGCCTATGTCAACGATTGTAAAGGCAGATATTACAGGTGCTTTGACTTTGCCGGCGGAGTTTTGTCGGGAGGCCGGTCTTGAGTCGCATGCCGAACTGACCGCTGAAATCCGAGATGGCATGATTATCCTTGGTCCAGTGCTGCCACCTATTTGGGAGCAGATTGTGAATCTGACCGCCGATGCGTCCCTTGAAGAGCTACTCAAGCCGCCGACTGATGGTGCCTCTCAACACGACCACTATTTATACGGGACGCCAAAACGGCCGGAGTAGAAGTTGATGCTGCACTGGCTTTGTACAAGGCTCGACCCGACAAAGCGTATAGCTTGATCGATTGCCGGTCGATGGTCGCGTTCATGGGACCCGGACTTCCTTGGCATCTTTCAATCTCCTTAGTGACTCTCATTTTAAGAGACTGACCTGTCCGTGGAAACGGCACCACCTCACTGTGGCTAATGAATAATCCAGGCTAGGGGGTAGGTTTCCATCTGTCGCTCGCCTTAGAAATTACACCAAAGGCATTCTGTCATGGTTTCTTTGACTTTACCAGCTGCGGCCTTGTTGTCGATGAGAAACTCATGACGTTTCCAGCCATGTCGCTGTTCCCACTCAAGATAGAGTTTGCTTGGATAGCCACTGAGCATGAACTTGCCCGCAATTCCGGCCAGGAGTCCTAGCAACTCGCTATGCTGGGCTTCCGTCATCTCGAACTCATATTCTCCGGTGGTTGAGCGGGTTTCGTGAACGTAGGGTGGGTCGCAATAAAATAACGTAGACTGGCCGTCCTGCTTACGGATAACGTCACAGGCATTTTGATTCAAAATAACAACTTTTCGTAGACGCTGATGGACGTCGGGCAGTCCTTCAATAACGTTCAGCCACGCAGAGACCTGTTCGTTAATCCGACTTCGAGTTCGATTTCTTGACAGAGTTGCAAAATCCTTCATCAGTCCCTGCCGAGACTGCCGTGCGAGAATGAAAAACCAAACAGCTCGGTCGACTCGGCTCTCAGACGTATCCAAATTTTTCGAGTTCGATTGACTTCTTGCTTCGTCGAACTCCGCTTCGCTGAAGGGCGTGAGTTCGATTCGCTGCCGAAAAGCTTCAAAGTCTTCAGCATTCTGAAGGACTCGCCAAAAGTTGATCAAGTCCCCATGAAGGTCGTTAGCAACTTCGCTGCTGCCCTGAAAGGCAGCCGGCAATTTCTGATGCTCGGACGACATCCAATCCCGATCAGGATCTCGAGCCAGTAAAACGCCTCCACCGCCAAAGAACGGCTCTACATAATGCAGATGGGGAGGCATCAGGCCGACGATCCACTTCCGCAGGTAGTACTTACCGCCGTGCCATTTAATAGGTTGAGTCAGAACCGCCATAATCCACTTTCAGCCAAAAAACATTGCCAGTTTGGACATCCGCGTGGAGGATACCAGCGGAGTTCAAGAAACTCCAGAGTCTTGCAGTTTTTTTAACACCACAAGTCATTTCATATCGCTATCCTGCTTCATGAATGACGAGGAGCTGATCGACCGTCGGTTGCTGGATGATTTGTTGCTTGCCATTTGGCCAAGTGATTACGATTCGGTCCACCAAATCCGATGTTCCAAGTCCAAACGTAACGGGTAACTCGACCTGCGAAAGGTAACTGCGCGCTGGACTGACCCGTCTGGACTGAGTTAAGTCGCCTATTCGCACCTCGACGAGTGAACCGATGGCATCGCGATTGGATACTTTTCCAACCAGTTTCATTCGCAACCAATGGTTATTGAGTTTCTGATCGTTACGAAGCAAGCGAGGTCGCTGGCCGCAACCGAGAATCAATAAATCCAAATCGCCATCGCCATCAATGTCGGCATAGGACGAACCCCGACCCACCATTGGCTTTTGTAGTTCACTCCCCGTTTCTTGCTCTCGACATTTGATAAACTCGGTATTGGTTTCGGCTCCCGCATTCCAAAAAAGTTGCGGCGACTGCTCGTAGTGCTGGCTCGCTTGAACCTTGGCAATGTCCTCTTCCAGGTGACCGTTCGCTTGAAATAAATCGAGCCTACCATCCAAATCGAAGTCGACGAACAAAACGCCAAATTTTAGCTCCAGTCGTGTCGCCGGTCCAAATCCGTTGGCGACTGCTGCGTCATAAAACTGGAGGTTTCTAGATCTCGACACGTAAAGCGCGGACATTTCGTTTGCGAAATTTCCGATAGCAACCCCGACCGATGAGTCGTTTCGGAAGTTAGCCGCATCAATCCCCATCGCACCGCGTGCCGCTCCAGTCGCATCAAAGGCAATACCCGCCATTGCACCGATCTCTTCAAACTTTCCATCCCCCAAATTATGAAAGAGAAAATTCTGCACGGTATCGTTGGCGATTACACAATCCAGTTTGCCGTCGCCATCAAAATCTTCAAAGACCAAGCCAAGCGACTTGCCCATTGGAACGGACGTCGCAGGATTGAGCACATGAAATCCTGCTGCCGCGGAAACGTCAATAAACTTTCCATCGCCATCGTTTCTGTACAATGTCGGAAAGGTTCCGGCGAAAGGTTGCGGTCTGCCGTAGGCTCGCTCGTTACCACCAAGCAATCGAAACTCTTGTGCCAAATCGAAAGCGCGAGTCCACTGGACATAGTGACAAACCAACAAGTCGAGATCGCCGTCTTGATCGCAGTCGAACCAACCGCTTGACGTGCTCCACGCATTCTCGTCACCGCCAACACCAGCCCGATCAGTAACGTCGACGAACTTACCCCCCTCATTGTGAAAGAGCCTATCCTTTCCTAAACAAGAGATAAACAGATCGACCTGGCCATCATTGTCATAGTCTCCACAAGCCGCCCCCATTCCGTAGAGACTTATGCCTAGTCCAACGGTTTTCGTGACGTCGGTGAAGCCTCCACGCCCATCATTGGCAAAAATCGCAAGCGTACTTGCGGGCTTCGATTCGTCTCGCTTGTCGGGCCAATCACAAGAATTGACCATCAGCACGTCCTGGTCGCCGTCAGAATCGAAATCGAAGAATGCGCAGCCGCTCCCCATCGTTTCTGGAAGCAATTTTTCTCCATCCGCACCACTATCGTGCAGGAAATGGATTCCGGACGATTCGGTAATGTCGACCCAGGCGATCGTCGGGACTATTACCTTTGGCATTTCTCTACGTTCGGGCAATGTAAGTGGGTCAACGACCGCGATCTGGCTTTTCTGTTTCTGGTTCAAGCCAAAGTAAGCGATTCCTGCAACCAACCCGATTACCACAAATACCACGGCGGAACCCATGAATGCTCGGCCAATGACGGAATCGTCCTCGTCGCGTTCGTCACCATTCACTGAAACACTCATTCCGTACTCACTCTGACGCCGCATGTAGTGGATAAATGACCAACGATTCTGCAGCGCTGTTTGCAGCAGGATATTTTTCTCGAGCTAAACGCACTGCCAAACCTTGAGCATTGTCATCCGATTTGTACCGTAGGTGTAGCGTCTTGTGCTTTTTCTCTAACTTACTTTCACCCAACTCGCCGTGAATCAAGCCCAAATTGTAGTGTGCCGTTGTGTTCTCAGAATCGAGGGCAAGCGAGCGTTGAAACTGTTTGGCAGCTTCGCGAAGCAACGCTTCTCGATCCTTGGTTTGCGAATCGAGCCGCAACTGCTCTCCTCGATCAAAAAGAGTCCGCCCGAGAGTGTTCAGTACCTCGATATCGCGACTGAAATCGAAGCCTCGTGATTTGCGTTCTTCGGTCGTTTGATCGACGATACTTCTGAAATTTGCCTCCGCCTCGACGAGTCGGCCCTGTTCGCGATTGACTAAACCACTGAACCAAGCCATCGTCCACTCTGGAGCAACTGGGTCGATTGCCTTTGCCGCTCGCTGTATGGCATCGCCAGCTTCATCGATTCTGCCTTCACGTAGATAGACTCGTGCAAGGTTGACTGGCCCATCGAAGCGATTCAGCTTCTCTACGGCCTGAAACGCTTGTTCCGCTTGCTTGAGTTCGGATTTCCCCTCAAGGAATAAACCGATCCCATAGTCATTCCAGCGTTGCCAACCTGGAATTTTGGAGTCGCTGTTTTTGGGTTCTTCTGCCAGTCCCTCGATTGGAAATACCACCGAGTCCGTAGCGAGAGTCAGTACGGGGAGGGTATTCCGATACCTGTCTGGCTCTATCGATTCGCTAGTAGCGATGGGGTTGTCGTTGGGCTGCTGCCGTTTATGAACGATCTCCATGTATTCGTAATCGAATTTGCGATACTGCAATTTGACCGTTGCAGTGATCGGCTGTTTCAGGTCTTCTGGTACACGGAACGAATAATGGACGACTTGTCCGGACCCCGGGGGAATCTGATGGTTATAAAGTGGTGTGAAGATATCTTGGGGATTGCGTCTATTGATGCGGTTCCCATTTCGGTCCAACATAAAGACGTTTATAAAGTGAGAACGTCGATCCACTTCGCCTTTGGCATCCATTCCACCGCTCTGTCCGATGAGCTGATCGCCGCTTTGCAGGGACACCTCTAGCCAAACCTCGTTCGAGTCGACCGTACCCTGTGTGAATTCGTGGCCGACCTTTAACGTTCGCACAATGGTCTCGAGTAAGTATTGCGACCCGGGCCTCAATTTTGGAACGTCAGGCCGAATGGGACCAAGTAGTCTGCCATCGACGCTTGCATCTTCTTTGACTGCGAAGATATCCACTCGCATCGTCCCCTCAAGAAACTTTTTGTGTTTGTCCTCGACTTCGGTCAGGTAACCGCGAAGTGCAGGTAGCCCGGTATTGCCCGCAGCAAAGGTGTGGTCGTGGATCGAAAACTTTCCGTTTGAGCCCGCGAAAAGCTTGGCTCCAAAGTCATTTGACTCCTCCAAAGGCATATGGCACCCAGCGCATGCCTTCTGCGACTTTTCGGGATAATAAAAGCTTCGAGCACCATGTCCGGATACTCCGCTTAGCAGCCACGAGTCATAGTGATTCTGTCCTCGCAAAAAGTCCTTGTACTGGTTGAGGGCGAACGGTAGGTGCACTTTATGACAGGTGGAACAGAACTCGGATGTCTTATGAAAGTCCTTTAAAAAAGTTTTTTTGTGAAATGCTGGCTTGGCCTTGATCAGCTGCTGATTAACCCATTGAAGCAATGGATTTTCACTGAACGCAAAGGGATAATGCAATGGCTCTTCGATCGTGAAGTCAGCGTTTCCGCGAGTTGAGTTGACATTCGTAACGGCATGGCAAACAGTGCATGTAATACCAGCCTGGGATGTTGGGTGATTGACGTCGTCAAACTTCGGATCGTCGAATGCACCGCTAAAGAACGGGACCGGATCATGGCATCCCGCGCACCATCGAGATGCCTTGACGTCTCCATCGCGCTTCAACGAAACCTCACGCGTTTCACGCACGCTCGCTAGATAAGCCGGATTGTTAAAAGAGCTAAAACGATGCGCGCTGTGGTTCCAGCTCTTATAGGCGTCCGGATGGCACTTTAAACAGTACTCATCATTGTCGAGGTTTTTAGCGGATATGAATGCACCATTGGACGTTCGAGCGAGCGATGGCTCAAAGTACTTGACTCCATCAATCGACCCGATCTTGTTCCATTCTCGCGGATCCTGCGTGTGCATGGAAACCATGATGGCAACCGAGGCGATCGCAATCGCGCCGTAAGCGATTCCCAGTTTCCATTTGATCTTCTGGCCTACTAAGCGATGAAGCCAGTAAAGCCAAATCGTGACCACCGGGCAAACAACGTGTATCCAGTAGACTACCAATCGGGCAGAGGGGTGTTTTAAGTCGAAAACTTCGCCTACACGTACTAGCAATAACCCTGTCCCTAAAACCACTAGGCTAACCGCAAAGAGCGCGTAACCGACTCGTATCGCTCGCTTGTTCTTTCGCTTGCGTGCTGACATCATATGCATCAAACCAAAAACTACGAACGGCACTAAGAAAATCAGACCGAGAACCACATGCCCGAGGAACATGGCCATGTAAAACTGGTTTTGATAGGTCTCGCCACGTTGCCATTCAAGAAACGTGATCGTTGCCAAATACAGTGAATTCGCACACAGTAAAGACAGTACTGCAAAAACTACAAAAAGCAGTCGCTTTAGCCTTTTACCGATCGGTGGCGTGTAACTTTTCTTGATTACGGCGTTCGACATGTTTACGGTTTTAGCTCGGATTGGATAGATCTCTCACCCTGCAACGGGAGAGAGTAGACGGTCTTTTGGTGAGGGTCAGCAATTAGTAACCTTTCACCCTGCATAGCAAGTCCAACCGGATTTTTGAGCGGTTCGCCACTGAAAAACTTCTCAGGTTTTCCTTGAGCCTGGATTTTCCAAATCGATTTCGCATACCCGTCGGTTAGATAGCAGTTTCCGCTCAAATCCACGACGACTTGGTGCGCAAATTGAAAGACAGGCTCACCAACGATAACTTCTTTTGCTTTGTCTTTTCCAAATCGAACCAATGGCTCTTTCGAATGAGATACGACCCAAACTCGATCCTGAGCGTCGATTGCAATTCCTCGCGGTGCAGGCACTTTCACGAATTCGGTGGCTTTGCCTCCGGCAGCAGGTATTTCGAAAATGCAGCTGAGTTCGAGATCGCACACGAATAAAGTGCCTTTTGAATCAATTGCAATGGCGGTTGGAATTCCTATCCCTCCGGCAGTCATTGGGACTGGATTCTCGGGAGCATCAAACCGATAGACCTCGCGGGTCGAAGAATCCCCAGCGAGTAGTTTCCCATCGATGTCGATGGCCAAACATCGAACTGCATTCAAAGGCGTTCGAAACTTTTTGGACCCTTGGTAATAAATCGATGCTTTTCCGTCCTGAATTTTCCAAATTCCTGGTAGATTTCGGTCCGCAACGTATATCGAATTATCTTGCCCAGCAACGACGGCCAGTGGGTAATCCATCCCCTCGCCGAAACAGCGTTCGGATCCTAGCGCGAGCAAACAACCAACCAAGCCATTTAGCATCCAGGTACGAATTTGTTTCAATTGCATTTCCTCCGGGTTTTCTTAAAGTGACATAGCGATTGTGGAGGTCTATCCCGGTCTAGTTTTCACGTACCTGGTTCCAAAACAAACCAGGCGACTGGAGGCGGGTTTGATACCGCTCCAAGAACCCAACATGCTTCAGTTCGGATGGGAAAGACTCGTCTGGTTCATAAGGATACTTTGTCATTGCGCGAAAGGGGAGCGGCTCGACAGATTGACCATGAATTGTATTCAAATCTGCATCCTTGTCCCAGCCGATATTGAAGATAATAAAATCCCGCGTCCAGCCGTTAGGAAGCGATGGTGTTTCCGTCGAAAACTCCACCGTCATCTCATCGCCCGCTCCCAAAACCACCTGCATATCATCCGCGACAGCGATCAACTCCTTGACGTCGCCGAAACGAGTAAAGCTTCCCGACATGGGTGGCCAAATCGATTCCCTGGTGACTTTTTCGTATGCAAATCGCTTGGGAGCATTGCCTGGCTGAGGAATCAGTTTTGAAAAGCCTCGATAATGCAAATTAGCGTCCACTAAGTCAAGTTTGGTCAGGCGATAGTCCAAAGTTTCCGTTTTGCCCTCTCCTGCCGTCCAAAATACTTCATCCCAGCACAACTCCATGTTGGTTACGATTCGAACGCGATGATTGTTCGACTTAAACTTTCCTGTAAGATCGATTGTGATCGTTTTGGTCTTGCCACCTGGAAATCCGGCGTAAGGAATCACTTCCACCCATTTTCCATTTTCATCTGGAACCTGCACCGAGGGTGGACTCAGCCGAGGTCGAAGAGGGTTTTCTGTCATTGCCAAGTTGAGTGACGTGCAGGTTGGGAAAACCCACCCGGTTAGAAATAGCTTCACTTCGTCTACGTTATCCGCGTCTGCATTCAAATCAATCTCTAACCAATGTTCCTCCACGAGCCCTTGATTGAAACCCTCCTTCCAGCATCGAGTGAAGCGTTGATCTCGCTTCGACACCAATTCGGAAAGATCGTTTCCTCGCTGATCGATGACCGAGCGAGGCTGCAAGCGATTGCGAACCGTGTGAACGCGGAATTTCGCCAAATCGGGTGGCCCAACTTTTTCGTTTGTAAAAACTTCAATCTCCGCAGGGTGGTCGACTGCCAACAATTGAACGGCATCGAAATAAGCTGCCTCCCAGAGTTCTTCCGTGATTTGCAAAACATATCGACCATCGCGCGGCTTTACTTGATCGCCGTCAATTTTCAAATACTCCCATTCGCGTGAGGGAGCCGAAACACCTTGTGCAAACTGGAGCCCGATCGGTGCGGCCCAAAGACAGTCGGTGCAGAACTCAAATCTTTCTCCGTTCCAAGCGTACAAAAAGGGACAGGAACCACCTAAATTCTGCTGGTCGAAAACCGTCGAACGATTGCTCACATCGAGCACATTATTCGGTATCCCATTTGTCCAAAGTACTCGCATGATGTCAGCACGAGACTCTTTACCGAGCCCAAATTTGGTCTGCGTCCCGCGAACGATGCGAGCTTGGTACCGACCTCCCGACTTGAGTTCAATCAGACTTCCCACACCATGCATGTTGCATCTCTCGCGCGGCCGCTGTTTTCCGTCTTCATCTGCCCGAATAACCACTTCGAGATGTTGAAGGGCATTGCCCCCTTGGTTCTCTATAAATCGAACCGCTCCATCACTTGTTAAACATGCCAGGTCGTCGTCGCCATCGCGATCGATATCGATGATCACAACTTGCAAAGTGTTATCTGAAAAACGCAGCGATGCTTTGTCCAAGATAAGCTTGCCATCATTGCCGCCTCGAAACAACTCGAAGCCTTGTGTTCCCCACGCAAGGCAATCCGAGAATCCGTCCAAGTCAAAATCCGCAGTGGCGAGCCCAACCATCGGTGTCGACGACAAAACAGTCACTTGGTCCGGTACCCACCCATGCCGACCAATCGACTTCATGGTGGCAAGCCGAGTCCCATTTTTGCCGGAACCTACGATATCCCAACAGGCATCACCATTTGCATCGATTGCTTCGATCGCGCGGCAGGCACCGTTCAAACCCGACTTCCAATCGAGACTGGAGAGATGGTATCGCCCGTGCAGGTTGTTGGTGAGGACTATCGGTTGGTCAGAGTCTTCCGAGCCCAGCATGAAATCGTTGAGCACGTTGCGGTCGAGATCCATGGCTAAAATCGAATCCACTTTCTGGGACGCAGGCGGTAGGTTCGAAAAAGGAGTAAAGTCGGCAAAGGTCCAGTCACCCCGGTTCGACCAGAGCGAAATGCCACTCTCCGAGGACACGATCAAGTCAATATCCGAATCGTGGTCTAAGTCGATTGCAGCAACCGCTCGAATACCTTTTAAAGAAGCTAACAGTTCAGCTTGAGGCATGCTCGTCAAACTTCGGTCTGCGGTGGATGCGTCAAGATCATTGCGATAAAGTCGGATCCCGTCCTCTCCATACACAATCATATCGACGTCCGTGTCGAGGAATTTCGCCAAGAGTGGATCGGCTTGATTCGAGGTCGCTGCGTCTGGAGCTGCGGTAGTTGGTAAAGCGGACGGCGGTAGAGCGTCCTTTCGGACTTGGTAGTCGTGATCGAAGTCGACTAGAACGATTCCACTGCAATTTATGTCCAAGGTGGCCGATAGCATTTTTTTAGCTAACTTCAGACCGTCGGTTTTCCAGACATCGATTTGTTTGCCAGTTGCGCAAACAAGATCGCTATTCCCATCCAAGTCCATGTCCTCACTGGCGATCGCAGTGATACCCTTTGAGGCAATCGGGAAAGTTACTTGCGGCTCAAGTCGCCACTTCGTAGAACCAGTTCGGTTAGCTACCGGCTTAGGACTCCGTGTTTGCTGGCTGAAGTCAAGCTGCACATAGGCTAGTTCGTGCGGTTCCAACTGATGCAGGTCGTTTTGATAGGCTAGTTCCGCTAGCAGGACATTTCGGAGGAAGGCGGTTTGAGTTTGTGCCGCTTTCCAATCCGCTTTTTCAACAGCAACCGATCCGGCATCCAGCAGCGATGGGATGCGACTGTTGGTCCTTGAAATCAGCGGACGAAATAGTTCGCGACACCGCTCTGCCTCAATTTTGAAACTTGGGTCTCTAGATTTTACAAGGGAATCCAGGAGAGCGACTGCCAGCACGAGGTTACTAGGAGCCAGTTTGATTGCGGCTCGTAAGGTTTCCTGCATTTCAACCAGATGTTCTGGCTTGGCGTCCATTTGCAAGAGCTGATAGAGCTGGAAATAGGTATCGACGTTCGCTTTGGGCGTTCGGCAGGCGGCTCGCAAGCTTTCGATTGCTTGTTCGCGATCGTTCTTAATTTGATGGAATCGGCTGATGAAAACGTCTGCGTCCGGTTCGTTGGGTGCGAGTATCTTAAGGGCTTTGGATACCGACTCGAATTCTGTGCAAAGGGAAGCGAATTGGGTGGGGGATTCCGCTGCGTCCGTTTTCTTTAATCGCAGAAGTAGCGAAATGCAAAGATTCTGAGTTCCAAGCCGCTCCGTTGGAAATTCCTTGGCTAGCTTCCGAAAACCATCGGTCGCTTCACTGAGCATTTTCCCTTCCTTGTCGTTTTCTGCTCCGTTTTCAAGGACGGCAAGACAACGGTTTTTGAGTGCTTCGAGTTCGTCAAATGACTTTCGCGAACTTGATGAACATCCGATAAGACCGAGCGGGGAAAGGAGAAGCAAGGAAAAACCAAGCCAGCTACAAAAGCTGGCAAATGCGATTGATCCATCCAAGTTGCACTTTTTTGCGGTGGACATAGATCCGATTGCTCCGATTTGCGTTCTTTTCTCGTCGACCAAACGAACTGCCGTCTGTTTGCCGATCGGCATTATCGCACATACAGGAAATCGTTGCTATTCGATACTACTCTACAAATGCCGGGTATAAGCACCTATGCATAAGTTTTCGAACAAAAGGAATGAACATGGATGGTCAAGATGTACAGGATGATTTCAATTCGCTGATAGATTTAGGTAGTTACTAATCTGGGCCTGGTGCTCGGGAGCGATCGCCTTTGCAGCCTTGAGCTTGACGATGACTTCGAATGCACAACCGATGATTTTCTCAGTGATTTCTCGAAACTAGTAGTCGGATCGACGATACATCCAGTAAATCCAAGTTCGTTTCTTCGGTTGTGTCAACTAGTGATGGTTATGCCAGTTTACTTATGGTCAGGTGCTTATCGAAACGGAGTCGTACGAATGCGGGGAGTTGTTTTTCGCCTCGTAGAAATCCGCTCAAGCGGTTAGACTTGGATTTTTACGACCGTGCTGTTTCGCTTGGGTTTTGGATCATAAAATGAAGGTTTTGGTTGTTGGAAACGGTGGTCGGGAACATGCCTTGGCTTGGAAAATTCGCCAAAGCCCCCGTCTCACACAATTATGGATCGCCCCTGGAAACGCTGGAACGGCCGAAGAAGGCGAGAACGTCCCAATCGCTGCGGATGATATCGCCGGTCTCGTTGCGTTTGCAAAAAAGCAAAAGGTAGATTTGGTGGTGGTTGGCCCAGAAGTGCCACTGACTCTCGGTTTGGTAGATGCGTTAGCCAAGGAAAAGATCAAGGCTTTCGGCCCGAGCAAGGCCGCCGCGCAACTCGAGGGGAGCAAAATCTTTTGCAAACTTCTGCTCCGACAATCCGATGTTCCAACCGCGGATTACCAAGTGTTTCGTGATGCTGATAGCGCAATGCGTTACGTAAAAGCTCGGTACCCCAACGAAAATGAAAAAACACCACTGGTAGTCAAAGCAGATGGTTTGGCCAGCGGGAAAGGGGTTATCGTTTGCTCACGCCGCGAAGATGCACTCGACGCTATCGACCGTATCGGTCGCAAGAATGAATTTGGTCGAGCTGGATTGCAGATGGTAATTGAGGAACGTCTGGATGGCCCGGAAGTGAGTATTCTCGCTATCACGGACGGCAAAACTATTTTGACGCTTCCTGCCGCCCAAGATCACAAAGCCGCTTATGATGGTGACACTGGCCCAAACACGGGCGGTATGGGAGCGTATTCACCGACTCCAGTGATTACCCAAGAACTGATCGAAACCATCGAAGACCAAATCTTGGTCCCAACCATTCATACGATGAAACGGAATCGAAAGCCGTTTCGCGGGGTTCTCTACGCCGGTTTAATGTTGACGCAGACCGGCCCGAAAGTATTGGAATACAACGTCCGCTTCGGAGACCCGGAGTGCCAGCCGCTATTGATGCGACTGCAAAGCGATCTGCTCGATATATTGGAAGCAACCGTCGATGGTCGTCTTAACGAAATCGAACTGCCTACCTGGGATCCTCGACCAGCGATTTGTGTTGTCATGGCCAGTCAGGGGTATCCTGGTGATTACGAAAACGGACGCGCTATTCGAGGCTTAGATGCCGCCGCCGCAATACCGAATGTTAAGGTGTTTCACGCTGGCACGACGCTCGTCGACGGTCAAGTAGTAACCAATGGCGGTCGCGTGTTGGGTGTAACCGCGCTTGGATCCAGTTTGGCCGATGCAAAGCTGCAAGCGTATACCGCCGTACAAGCCATTCGATGGCCTGGAGCCTGGTGCCGCAAGGACATTAGCGACAAAGCAATCCAATACACCATGGAAGAAGCAAGGTAACCTATCCCACTTTGCGATTTTCGTGAACCGGTGGGCGCTAGCCTGGGGTGTTAAAAAACTGGTATTGACATGAAATTTTGGATGGGACATTTTATTCCAGAGCAATCGACGTTTGGAAGCCGAATTTGACTAAGGAAGGTCCCATGACGAAGCGTATCGAACAATA
>CAMDKL010000116.1 GCA_945900945.1 Pirellula staleyi DSM 6068 | reverse complement strand
AGCATGAAGGCGTACTTAATGCGAGAAGACTTCAATCGATTCTGGACGTACACATCGGCAACCTGGGCATCGAAGTTTTTGCGAGACTGGTGCGTGCGAGCAAACCAATCGCAAATCGAGCCGATGCAAAAGATGGCAGCCACGTTGCTAAAGCATGAGCCCCTTCTGCTTAATGGGTTTGAATCCCAGGGGTTATCCCTCAGGGGTTGTAGAGGGCTTTAACAACAAGGCGAAATTGACCATGAGAAAAGCATACGGTTTCAAGGAGTACGAAACCATTAAAACAGTGTTATATCACCAGCTCTGGTTTGCTTTTTGAATTTCAGGTCAAAACATTCCTTCAGCACGCATGGGGCATTGCCACGCACGACACGATTTACAAGTCGGACGAGGTAAACTGGGCTGCAAGTCGCATCGCATTTCAGGTTAAAGCAATGCTCGAAAATGCGGAAATGAGCATTGCTGAGGCACGGCGAATTAGTTCTATCGTTGGTTTTGATCGGAGCGATAGAATGACGAGGGAGATTCAAAGTACTATTTTTGCAATTAAAGATCGCTGGGAGTTCGACCAACTTCCGGACGATTTAAGGCGTCTCGCTCAAAACTTTGAAGAGCTGCGCCGCAAGTTTTCCCTAAGTTCAGATGAACTCTGGTCTGCGTTGGATGATGCAACCGAGAATGGGAATGGCGCAAAGACTCTCAATCTTTCTCCTTATGCGGCGTTGCTGGAAGCAATTGTATCGAGACACGGGACTCGAGTCTTTGATCGGCTTAACTCCCGCGATCGAATCTTTGTTCCCTCTGAAGTTGAATTAGGCGAATGGACTGACAAGGCTAAAAGCAAACTGGTCAGACCAATAGTCTGATTGAGCACTGAATTGACGCTCTGGTGGCCAATCCCACCAGGTTCGTGGTAGGCGATGGGGAAATAGTGGCCCTGCGGCTGGGCTGATGGAAATACAAGCCCGACGCGTAAGCGAGGCGTCGGAACCGTTCCTCGCTTGCGCGTCGGGCTTGAATTGAAGCCGTTAGTTCAACTATTGGCGTCGATTTTATCAGGCCACCCTGCGGCTGGCCCACCGGGAGATGTCCTCGTCAGCGGGCGGAGCCGCTGCCCCTATCGTTAAACGGAGGAGATGCGTTCCAAGAAACGAACATCTTTTGAGACAACCCACGGCGTTACGGTTGCATTAAAATTGCTAAAGTGTATCGTTTCCCGATGACGATCAAATGCCGCCCGATCATCGTAAACCTCATATAAAAAACAGTCTGTCGGACACTCTGGATCAAAACAGACATCGAAGACGCGGCAGGCCTCTTCAAGCTTCAGTGAATTTTCTGATTGCAGTAGCACTTGTTGGCGAAACGCACCTAAATGCTCTTCCGCGATCACAAACTCCACAGCAACGACAAACATAAATTAAATCTCCGGCTCAAACTACGTCTTCATCATTTTTACTTGCGACGCGATCTGCTCGGCTGTGATCTTAAAATGCTTGTAAAGCTGATCGAAGGGTGCCGAAGCACCGAAAGTGCTCATTCCCACAAAATGCCCGTCAGCACCAATGTACTTGTCCCAGCCTTGGCGAATGCCGGCTTCGCAAGCGACGCGGACCGTCACCTCTTTTGGCAGAACGCTCGCTCGGTAGTCTGGAGTTTGGTCGTCAAACAACTCAAAGCACGGCAAGCTAACAACGCGGGTCATGATACCCTCGGCAGCCAATAGCTCTTGTGCTTTCATACAGATCGGGATCTCTGTGCCTGTACCCATTAGGATCGCTTGAGGCTTGCCAGCGCAGTCGCTCAGCACGTAGCCACCTTTTTCCGTGCCTGCAGCGTCACCCAATTTCGTGCGATCCATGGTTGGAACGTTTTGTCGGGATAGAACCATCGCCGATGGATGATTTGATAGTTGCATGGCAGCCTTGTAACAGTGAAGCACTTCGTTGGCGTCGCCAGGTCGGAAAACATATAGGCCTGGTATCGCTCGGCATGCGGCCAAGTGTTCTACTGGTTGGTGCGTCGGTCCGTCCTCGCCCAAACCAATGGAGTCGTGAGTTAAAACGTAAAGAACCGGCTGATGCATAATGCTGCTTAGTCGCATTGATGGTCTCATGTAGTCCGTAAACACAAAGAACGTCGCACCATACGCTCGCAAGCCCGATAAACACATACCGTTGAGCGCCGAGGCCATTCCGTGTTCGCGGATGCCGAAGTGCATATTGCGACTCCCATAGTCGCTCGGTCCAAAGTCCCCTTGGCCGTCGAGCAGCGTCATGGTCGACGGAGCCAAGTCTGCAGAACCGCCGATCAAGGCTGGCAAATGCGGTGCGAGCATATTGAGAACTTTTCCGCTGCTGACGCGAGTTGCCATCCCCTTAACATCTGCCGCGAACGGCTTGAGGCCACTGTCCCAGCCGGCAGGGAGTTGGCGGTGGATAATGCACGACACCTCCGCCGCTTCCTTCGGAAATTTTATTTGGTAGTCAGCAAAGAGTTTTGTCCAAGCCGATTGAGCCAATTTGCCTCTTTCGCCCATCGTGTCAGCAAAATACTTTCGCACCGTATCGGGCACATAAAACTTTTCATTCTCTGGCCATCCGTAAGCCTTCTTCGTCAACTTGATCTCTTCGTCGCCTAATGGAGCTCCGTGTGCATTGTGCGTGTTCGCCTTATTTGGCGAACCGAAGCCGATGATCGATCGAACAATGATCAACGTCGGCTTGTCGGTGGTCAACTTGAAAGAATCAAATGCTTTTTGAAGAGCGACTAGGTCGTTGGCATCTTCGACTAGAATCGTATTCCAACCGAGACCTTGGAACCGCTGGCTGGCATTTTCAGTGAATGCGAGTTTGGTATGCCCCTCGATCGTGATCCCGTTGTCATCGTAGATCCAACAAAGATTCGAGAGTCTCAAGTGTCCTGCCATCGATGCCGCTTCGGATGAGATGCCTTCCATTAAATCGCCATCGCTGCACAATGCATAGACATCGTAGTCAATCAGATCGAAACCAGGTTTGTTGTACATGGCTCCCAAATGCTTGCTGGCGATAGCCATCCCGACCGAATTCCCGATGCCTTGTCCAAGCGGACCGGTCGTGGTCTCGATACCGGCTGCGTAGCCAAGTTCCGGATGGCCAGCACAGGGACTATGCAACTGGCGGAAGTTCTTAATGTTTTCAATCGTGATCGATTCGTTGCTAGTCACTTTTCCATGAGCGTCCACACCGCGAATACCAGCCAAATGGATCATCGAATAGAGCAACATCGATGCGTGTCCACAGGACAATACAAATCGATCACGATTTGCCCATTCTGGGTTCATCGGATCGTATCGAAGAGCTTCTGTCCACAGCTGAAAGGCAACCGGGGCCAATGCCATCGGTGTACCTGGATGGCCACTATTTGCTGCCTGTACGCCATCCATGCTCAGGGTTCGGATGGTGTCGACTGCCAGTTGGCGAAGCGTGTGATTAGGTGCGTTCATCGGATCGACTTTGAAAATGTGTGGAAATCGGATTGAAATGGACGATTCGCAGTAAACTTGCAGACTGCGAAGATAACTATTTCCGTGGCATTTCGCAATCCTGGGTACTGTCAGCCCCAAGAGCCTAATTGGCAATCGCGACTTGCTCAATCCTTTTGATCTCTTCCGCATTCAATTTAAAATCGAACGCACCGAGATCCGTCCGCATGTGAACAGGCTGAGATGTGCCTGTCAACGGGATCATTCCCGCGTCGATGGCAAACCGAAAGACGACTTGCGTTACTTGGCGTTTGTATTTGGTTGCGATTTCAATCAGGCTCGGGTGCGATAAAATCCTGGCATTTGCAGTAAGGAGCGAGAACGCTTGGTAGAACATTCCCTGCTTTCGACAGAGCTCCCGTACATCGCGTCCCCATTCCTGTGTCGCATAGCAACGGTTTTGGACATAGGTCGGTGCGATGCGGCATTGGGCCAAAAGCGTTTTCAGTTGATCGAAGGATACGTTGCTAATGCCGATCGATCGCACTCGCCCTGCATCATGAAGCTGCTCCATTGCACTCCATGCATCCCAATCGTTCGCGTGAAGCCCCGCTCCGCGACTCGGGCCATGGAGAATATACGAGTCCAAGTAATTTACTCCGAGATGCTCTAGCGAACTTGCCAGCGAACGCTCAACTTGATCGGCGATTGAGGCGTTTGGATCATATGGTAGCCGATGATCCTGCCCAGACTGGAAAGTGAATTTGGTCTGCAAAAAAAGCTCGTCGCGGGAAACCATTCCATCACGAATCGCTTCCTTGACCGCTTCGCCGACGGCGGCTTCATCATAGTGTTTGCGTTGGTTGGCAGTATCGATTCCCCGAAAGCCTTGCTCGATGGCCAAGCGAGTGAGGCGTTTCGTTTCCTCTTCTTTCCAGGCCGTGCCATAAATAAACGGCTTCTCCAAAATACCAGATGAAGAGGAAATACTTGATGAAGAGTCACCAGCATTCATCGACGGCACCGCTCCTGAGGAAATTTCACTTATGAACTAGTTTTTTGAATTCGGCCATTAGCCTTGAGGTAACTGACCCAACATCGCCGTTTGCAATGGTGCGGCCGTCGATCGAAACCACGGGGATCACTTCGGCTGCGCTTCCGGTGAGGAAGCACTCGTCGGCAACAAACAAATCATGACGCGTGAGTGTAACTTCTTCGGCTAAAATACCGAGTTCTTTGGCAAGCTCCAAGATGGCATTGCGGGTAATGCCCTCCAAAATACCTGCGTCTTTAGGAGGCGTCTGCAGTACGCATTTCTTCACAATGAAAATATTGTCCCCCGTGCATTCAGCAACTTCGCCTTTGGTATTGAGCATCAGTGCTTCGATGCAACCTGCTTGCAAACCCTCAATCTTGGCCATGATATTATTGAGGTAGTTTAACGATTTTACACGAGGGTTGAGCGCCGCGGGGTGGTTTCGAATGGTCGAAGCCGTAATGATTTTAAGGCCCTTTTGGTAGTATTCCTCTGGGTAGAGTGAAATAGAATCAGCAATGATGATAACTTGGGGATCGCTGGTTCGGTTGGGGTCCAATCCCAGTGAGCCAGATCCCCTGGTGACGACCAACCGAATGTAGGCATCCTGGAGCGAGTTGAGTTGCAGGGTTTTATTAACGTCCGCTTCCATTTGCTCCTTGGTCATCGGAATCGTTAAACAGATGGCGCTCGCCGATTCGTAAAGTCGATCCAAATGTGCTTGCAAGCGAAACACCTTGCCTGAGTAGCTACGCATTCCCTCGAATACGCCGTCGCCATAGAGCAGGCCGTGATCGTAGACACTGATCTTTGCGTTTTCTTTGTCGTAGAATTTGCCGCTGATGTAAATTTGAAGTGGCATAGGTGGTTTAATAAATGAATCTTCTGAAGCAATCTTAAGTATAAATGTTACCAGACATATACCGAACGAGAAAGGATGCAAAAATGGCCTTCGGTAACGCCCCCCTACGGAGAATATAGCCTGACACTTCTAAAATGAAATAGGTTCGATCCGGGGATGTTAAAATTCATTGCGGCCGCACGGAACCTCCGCGTTTGGTCTCGGCAGATTGACTGCTTTGCCACCAATCATACATATCGAACAGTGATTCACGGAGATTTTGTCCATGCCGGGCACGTGATTGCGACCATGCGTCAGATTGAAGGAGTTCGTTCGCACCGCAGGGCCGCCCTGACTGTAGCAATAGCTGCTCTACAACCCACTGCGAGGAGGAATCCGTTACGAAAGTCTTCCAAATTGTATCGTATCCTCGAACGGGTCTATGCGCGGTGGCCAAGATGGAAATCGAGCGAGCTCGAGCAATCCATTCAACCCTGAACCTAGCCCAAAATTTCAACTGCTCATATCCATCAAGAATTGCAATCGAGTGTGGAGTCCACTCCCTAACCGTTTTATTCAAAGATTTCCACGCGGATTTGTCGGTCGAATACCGCAACGAATGGATTTTCGATTTTGGCAGAATGGATGGCAACTTCAACACAAGACTTGCAACTAGCGTTGACTTGCCGGAGCCGTGAGGTCCGATGATGATGCCCCGTTTGGATGGCAGTTTTAAAAATCGCTCCGCCAGTTCGATGACCGTGCGGCCATCAAAACACTCGTACGAGATTGCTCCAGGTTGGATGAATCGTGTAGAGAATGGATTAGGCTGCATGTTGTACAGATCGGATCAGGTCAGGGAACGTTCAGCTAACCTCAAATCAGTCGACAGTCTGAATGGTTATGGCCATTACGATAGGCGCTGAACGATCCTTTCCTTTGATCAATTCAATTTTCGCAAGTGGATCCCGCGATGCTGGCTTAATCGCCAAATATCGAATCTGCTTACCTTTCACGTCGAATGCGAATTCACTTTTAGGAACATCCACTCGACGAATATAATCTGCAAAGTGTTCACCATTAATCAGCGAATGATCCTCGGTCTTTCCATCCGCATAGTGTAGTCGCACGATGACCGATACCGTCCCTTTTTCTGAGGCAGGAAACGACCAACCGCCAATGCCGCTCAGCAAGTGGATGGCGACGGCGGATGTTTGGCAAGTCAATTCAACCTGCTTCGGCATAGTAGGTGCCATGTTGCCGTTCGGGCCATAAAGCATGATTGCATTGGGAACTCGATTTCCTTGAGGATCAACCAACAAAAAGGGAACGTCCTGAAATGTCTTAGGCGACCAGTCGGTAAACACGAGCCTCTCCTCTATTCCCTTTTCGTCAAAGAACATTCCCTTGGTGGTAACGCTCGTCGCAACTTTATCAATTGGGAGCGGAACGTACTTGCCCTTACTAGCTAGGAACTCGAGCAGGTCTCGCATTTCGCTTCGGCTGATCTGTCCCTCAAACCCTTCCGGCATCAACGACTTCTGAGACGCAATCAACTCTTCGATATCGTCTCGCAAAATCACTTCCTTCTTGCCTTGGGCATTGATAATCTCGATGGAAGTTTTGCTTTCGCTAGCGAGCATACCGGTCAAAACTAGGCTGTCGGTCGTTCGAATACTGTACGTTCTAAAGTTTCCTTCGACACTGCGGCTCGGGTCCAAGATATTCATGAGCAACTCAGGTTTGGGATGAACAGCCATACCGGTCAAGTTAGGTCCGATATTCACACCCAATTCTCCATGCTTATGACAGGCAGCACAGTGCTTTTCGTACATCACCTTACCGTTGCCGGCATTGCCTGCTTCCTGCGTAACGGACATCCATGCGTCGAGTACTTTTTGTCGGTCGCTGTTAGGAACACCGCCACTGGATTTCATGATTGCAAGGGCTCGATTGCGAACCGTTGCATCCGGATGATCTCGCAGCGCTTGTTTCTGATCCAGTTGTAAATCGCTTAAAGTCAACTTCCCTGACTCCATCAAGTCGAGCAATTCCAAGGTCGACTGGGACCTACTGAGCAACAATCGAATAGAGTTTTTTCGGAAATCAGGAGGCAGAGTCCGACTCCGTTCTGTCAAGATGCCAGCAATCCCCTTTACGCGAGAAGCACTTAATGCCTGCACCATTCCACTTGCAAAATCCGGTGCGGACTGCGCAGTAATCTGAGCTAGCACATCCGACACAATTGCATTGCTTTCAGGTTGCAGAACAATCAATTGCCTGGCTGCTGCAATCCGACTTTCCGTATCCTTTTTTGGATCTCCGATAACAGCCACCAGTTCTTGTTGAATCTTGCCTAGCCCCTGTCCCAAATCTTTGACGCCAACGACTGAGGCCAATTGCAGAACCTGGCTTTTGGATTCAATTGGCAATGAGCCATTGAGCCACGTGGATAGCAGTCGATCGCCAGCCGATTTGGAGATGGACAATTCGTAGTCTTTAGGCCAGCCGGCAACCAAACCGCTAATGAACGCCGATGCGACGTTCGGATTGCCAGGCGTAACGATAAATTTCTCGATACCGGTCGCGTCCATTTTTGAACGCGCCGCGTGCCTCGCAACGATGCCGATGTGTTTGAGAACTCCGGCCGATGGATTCCAGTCTTTTTGAGCAATCAAAAGAGGCAATACATCATTTGCATTTGATGCTGCAGCGCTCGTCCAAGCATCCAAAAGCCATTGGTCCGCATTGCCTCCTGTACCGGAATCGACCTGCGTCAATAAATCTGGACGCGCAAGAATTGCCAAAAGTTCGGGTTTTGAATTTGGGATGTCGGCAACCTTGAGCAAAGCGGCCAAGCGAACTTGCAAGTCCTCGTCCTTGAGGATTCCCGACGCGATGATTGTTTCTAGGGTTTGTAAACTGTTTGGAGACACCTGTATTGCATTGCGACGTACTCCCGCACTCTTGTGCGTCATACCGTTTGCCAACGAGTCGGCCAGCTTGATGCCAGCTTGCGTATTATTGACCGCAACCGGCTTCGTCTGCTTCGTCGCGTTCAAAACCCACAGTGCATGAATCGCACCGACATTCAATCCATTGGGTTCGACCGACGGATCGTTGACAAGTGACTGCAACGACTGGACAGTGGTACTCGACAGGGTTTCTTTTTCAATGAGGAGTCTCTGAGCATTCTTCCGCCAAAGCATCGTTGGGTGCTTGAGGGCTGCAACCAAAGCGGCTTCGTTGCTCGGATCCAAACCATTCAGCACAGACTTATCGGCCGCTTCGAGAGTTGCCTTATCCAGCCCTTCATTGCCGTTGTAAACAACTCGGTAGACGCGACCATATTTCTTGTCACGCAAATCGCTTTCGTACGCATTCCCCTTGCCCGTTGTGAACCCTTGTGGCGTTGGATTGTGTTGAACGATGAAATTGTACCAATCGAGAACCCAAACGTTCCCATCAGGCCCCACTTCAGCCATGGTTGGCGCCGCCCACTCATCATTGCTCGCAACGAGGTTAAACAGATTGTTGCTTCGATAGCCTGCACCGGCAGGATCTATTACGAAAGTACCGACCAAGTGACCTGTCGGCTCGCAAACAAATGCAACACGATTCCACCAACTCTTGGGGTATTTCCTTGCGGTGTACAAGGCGTGACCGCAGCCTGCCGTGTAGCCGCCATGCTGGTCGACTTGACGTACATTCGGAGTGATTGGCTTGAAATTATTGCTGTCAGCCATGGATGGAAGCACTTCCGGTGACCAACCATTAACGCGTTCGTAGAAGCGATTGGCGATGGGCATGAAAACGCTTGGGGTTCCGTTTGCGGTCGATCCGTAAATGAGCCCCTCTTCACTTAGCCCAAATCCCCATGTGTTATTATTGGTTGAGCGAACAAATTCCAATTTGCTAACTCGAATCGAATGGGTGTCAAATTTATTCGTGCGCTCGCTCGAGGCTTTCCCCCCCTCGAGTCCGTAGATCGGGGCTGTCTCGTCGGACACTCCAGGTTCAACAGCGAAACGCCAAAATCCTTGTCGGAAGCTTTGCTGTTTCTCGCCGTTGATTACCGGTGTGGAGTCGTTGTATCCCTGCATTGCCCAAATCCAATTGTCGAGACCGTATTGAAAATTGCTCACCCCCCCGTGCGTATCCCTCAAAGCCCAGCCGATGATAAGTTCTTGCCGCATGTCTGCAACATCGTCCCCAGTGGTGTCCTTCATGAAAACCGTCTTTTGGCCGTCTTGAACGATTACACCGCCGCGATAACAAACGATCGCGGTTGGGATGCTAAGGTTGGTAGCGAAAACGGTAAATTTGTCAGCGACTCCATCATGGTTCGTGTCTTCGCAGATTCGAATTTGGTCGCGGCCTTGTCCTGGTGGTTGCAATTCATTTGGGTAGTCAATTGTCTCGCACACCCACAGTCGCCCGCGATGATCCCAGTTCATGGCCAAGGGTTTTCCCGAGAGCCCGGCGTAGGAGTTGTCTTTCGCAGCCGCGTCGGCTTCGGAAGCCCACAGCTTCATTTCAAAATGCTCGGGTGTAACGTAGTGTTTTATGGACTCCTGCGGTGAGACAGGATTTTGCATTTTTGTTATCAGCTCACCTTGCACTCCCCATTTTTTACCTGGAGTGTAGTTGGGGATTTTGCCACCGACTTCGCTAAACGTAAACTTTGGAAGCTCTGCCGAAACAGTCGTCATTTTTGGTGCCAGGAATCGCTTGGAGTCCGAAAAAGGGGTAACGTTAACGAGCGATTGGCTAGCGGACCATTTGATGCCTCGTTCGAGCAAGTTGTGGAAGCCAGGTTGTTGCCACGTGTCTAAGTTGTGCCCCCACGCTGTGTAAAAAACACGACCCCTACCATGGGTTCGGACCCATGTCCAAGGTTCTGAGGTCGTGCCTGCAGCGAGTTTCCCCTTGCTTCGTTCTTCCAAAACAATGCGGTTGACAGGATTATGCTTGTGATGAACATACGTCTCGTCCCAGCTTTCAAAGCCGCCGAAACCTTTCATGATCTCATGCTCAGGTGCAACAATCTGTGTTGCAAATCGCTCGCCCCCGTGCTCTTTAAATTGTGCACCGCAAAGCTCGATGTACTTTTCTGAATTCAGAAAGCAATAGGTCGCACAGTGCAAGGGAACGAAACCATGACCACTTGCTACGTATTCCAGCAATGCACTCTCTTGGCTTTCGCTTATCTTTACCGTGTTAGCGTAGAGGAGCAGTGCGTCGAACTGATTGAGTCTTTCGCTTTTAAGTGTAGCTTCTGTATCGTCGCTGTATTCGATTTCGATGCCAACGTTTGCCATCGGCTTTTGGATAGCCCGGAACAGGGATGCCGGCTGATGGTGACCTTGGTCTCCCAGCATGATCACTTTGACGCGATCCTTGTTTGGATCTGCGATTTGCGCCCACGAAGGGCTGTTCAAAAGACACGCCACAATGAGCGAAAACGCTAAACGAAAAACGCTTATGGGGGTTGGCATAATGGGTGGTTCCGATGATTTATTGAAAGGATATTGTTTTGGTTTAAGCTAAATCGCTAGTTTGCGCAATTACTTCAGCGTGAATTCAGGCAACTTAACTAACTCTCCGCCCTTGATCGCACTTTCGTGCGCACAGATACCGACACAAGTCCAATTGGCGCTGGTGACGGCATTCGGTCTAGGATCGCGATTTTCAACCAATGCACTGATGAACTCATTCACAAGATGAGGGTGCGACCCTCCGTGCCCGCCACCCTGGATAAACGACAAATGGTCGGTGTCTTGAATGGATTGGGTGAATTTGCGTATGGGCTCCGGGAGCAAGTGGGCGAAATCTGGCACTTCTAGCTCACTAGCGATTTCATGTTCCGGTAGATTCGCCGTATGCAAAACGTGCGGTTTGCCTTCGACCAGCGACCATTCAAAACTTTTCTTCGTACCATACACGTCGAAGCTCTCGCGGTACTGGCGAGCGGTATCAAAGAGGCATCGCCAAATATGTGCGGAGATATCGCTGTCTTTGATTTTCAAGTGACACGACTCAACCGCAAACTTGTTTCCAGACTTCTTTGCAAGACTCTCGCGAATCGTCCCTGACCCGAAACACGATACGTATTCCGCAAGGCCGTCGACCAAGTCTAAAACGGGTGAAACCACGTGTGTTGCATAGTGCATAGGAATCATGCGTTCCCAATATTCGGGCCAACCCGCCATGTCTTGTGGATGGGATGCGGCCATGTACTGGATTTTGCCAAGCTCACCTTTTTGGCACATTTCCTTGATGAACAGGTACTCGCGGCTGTAAACGACCGTTTCCGCCATCATGTACTTGAGCCCCGTATCGGCGACAAGTTGGCAAATTTGATCGCATTCAGCAATAGTCGTCGCCATGGGAACCGTGCACATCACGTGCTTGCCCGCCTTCAAAGCTCGCATGCTCATCCAAGCGTGGTCTGGAATCGGCGAGTTGATGTGGACGAAGTCGATTTCAGGATCCTCGAGGACTTTGTCAAATTCCTGGTAGCGTTTGGCGATCCCAAAACGATCTCCGACCAAGTTAAGATCTGCTTCATTGCGTCGGCAGATTGCGATAACATTCGCGTTCGGGTGACACTGATAAATGGGAATGAACTCGGCGCCGAAACCGAGACCAACCATGGCAACGTTGATTCTCTCTTGACTCATTGATTGGGAGGATGGGTGTGAGGAATAAATTTGGAAAAGGAATTTATTTGATCGCTAGTGTGGCAATCGGGCTCTGTTTGTGCCATGATAAATTGCGCAAAAAAGATGAGGTTTTTAACAAGCAGTGGACTTTGATGTCGAAGCAAACCAGGCCGACCAAGCAACGGAAGTCCGTCGCATTGCTGATCGAAACATCCAATGCTTATGCTCGGGGGTTACTGGAGGGGATTGTCGAATACCAGCTGCAGCGCGATAGTTGGTCCGTTTTTCTACCCGAGCAGGAGCGGGGAGCTACACCGCCTCGATGGCTTCGCTCTTGGCGTGGAGACGGGGTAATCGCCCGCATCGAAACGGCTGAGATTGCTAGATGCATCTCACGACTTGATCTTCCGGTGGTAGACCTAAGTTCGTCGCGGCGCGTGTCTGACATTCCATGGGTAGAAACGGACGATCAAGCCATCGCTGCATTGGCATTTGAGCATTTAGTGGAGCGAGGCTTTCGGCACTTCGCATTTTGTGGACCTAAAGGCTTTAATTGGTCCACTTGGCGGATGGGACATTTTGTCGCTCAGTGCCAAAACGCCGGATTGAAATGCGATTGCTTTCAGACCGAATCTCCCTTTTCAAAAGCACCGAACAAGACATCTAAGCTCGCGAATCTGGAAGCCTGGTTGACCAAATTGCCAAAACCGTTAGGGCTGTTCTGTGCCTATGATATTCAAGCCCAGATCGTTTTGGACACATGCCGCAACCTGGGTCTGCCTGTCCCAGAGCAAATTGCCGTGATCGGCGTTGACAATGACCCTTTGTTATGCGATCTCTCACATCCCTCTTTAACAAGTGTTGCACCTGACGCTCGCGGTGCGGGATTTCACGCTGCCCAGTTGCTTGACGACCTGATGAATGGATGTGTCGATAACGGCGTGACTTCGCAATTAATGAAGCCGCTTGGTATCGTTCAACGACAGTCTACCGACATCACTGCAGTCTCAAACAGCCATATAGCCGACGCGATTCGATTTATTCGCAATCATGCCTGCGACGGAATCAATGTGGGTGACGTCCTGAAACATATCCATTTGTCACGAAGGTCGCTTGAGTCTCAATTTTTGCACGAGACGGGCAAGACCCCACACGACATGATTGCATCGGTTCGCATGGATCGAGCACAACGATTGCTCCAACAAAGCGAACTCTCGCTCGATGAGATTGCACAACACGCTGGCTTTGAACATACAGAATATATGAGCGTCGTATTCAAGAAACGCTTTGGCATCTCACCGGGAAGATACCGGCGGCAGGTTAAATAGACGGCCCTAGTTGTATTTCATTCCATTGCGGAACTAGAATACAGTGGTTCGTCAAACTACATTAGTTCGTCGTCCTAGAATTATTTATCCATCCAACTCGCACGAACCCGCCATGCTTCGTTACCAATCCTGCCTTATTTTACTTAATTCTCTGGTCATTTTTGGCTTATTCCAGACTTTCACGATTGCCCAGGAGTCAAAAAAAGCCAAACCAAGCTTTGCGAACGAACTCCCCCGCATTCCGCCAAAAGAACCAGGTGAAGCCATAGCCACCATCCAAGTCAAAGATGGATATGCGATGGAACTGGCTGCTGCCGAGCCTTTAGTTCGTGACCCGGTAGCGATGTCATTTGATGAAAACGGACGCTTGTTCGTCGTTGAAATGTGCGACTACTCCGAAGAGGACAAAGATTTCTTAGGGAACGTAAGGATCCTTGAAGATTCCGATAACGATGGACGTTACGAAAAGAGCACGCTTTTTGCCCATCATCTTTCCTGGCCCACCGGTCTGATCTGCTATGACGGAGGGGTCTTTGTCGCGGCCGCACCTGACATTTGGTATTGCAAAGATACCGATGGTGACGGGCGAGCCGACATTCAAAAGCAGGTGTTTACCGGTTTTGGTCGCCAAAATGTTCAGGGACTTCTAAACAGTTTTTGCTGGGGACTCGATAATCGAATCTATTGCCAAACCAGCAGCTCAGGCGGAAAGGTCCTGACGCCCTCAGCACCCGATCGTGATGCGCTGGTTTTGAACGGACGGGATTTTTCATTTGATCCAAAAACGCTAGAGCTACGACCTGAAAGCGGCGGCGGTCAACACGGCATGTCGTTTGACGATTGGGGGCGTCGTTTTGCTTGTTCCAATAGTGACCATTTGCAACTGCACCTCTATGCAGATCGGTACGCATCCACCAAGAACAATATCCCCCTTCCGCCATCGCGGCAAAGCATCGCCGCAGATGGTCCCCAAGCCGCCGTGTACCGTATCAGTCCGGTAGAACCATGGCGAACCGTGCGTACGCGATTGCGTGTGACGAATCAAGTTACTGGTCCAATCGAGGGTGGCGGTAGGGCGTCGGGGTATTTTACCGGCGCGACCGGGGCAACCATCTACCGAGGAAATGCTTTTCCAGACGAGATGCATGGATTCGTCTTCGTCTGCGACGTCGGAAGCAATCTCGTACATCGCAAAAAACTTACCGAACGTGGCACCTCGATGGTCGGTGAAAGGATCGACAAAGAATCGGAGTTTATCGCTTCTTCCGATATTTGGTTTCGACCAGTCCAGTTCGCAAACGCGCCGGACGGAACCTTGTACATTGCTGACTTCTATCAAGAAGTGATCGAGCACCCTAAATCGCTACCCGAAGAGATAAAGCAGCATTTGGACTTAACTAGCGGCAGAGATCGCGGACGAATTTATCGTGTGGTGCCAGCTCATTTCAAGCGTCCACCAAATCCAAAACTTCGCGACGCTACAAACCAAGAGTTGATTGCCACATTAGAACACACAAATGGATGGCATCGGGATGCCGCGTCGCGCCTCCTTTACGAGCGACTTGTCGTCCACGGCAACGCTGAGACGGTACGCAAAGAAGCGGAAGAGCTTTCTCGATTCGCAAAGTCCACTTTGTCTCCACTTGCCCGCATCCATGCGTTGGGAGTACTTGCCAGCATCGGGGCAGGGCAGGGGGCCGCCGTGAGTGCGCTGGACGACCCGAATCCACGTGTACGCGAATGGGCGATTCGATGGAGCGAAGATGCAAAGCTAGACTCACCTCAAACAGTAGAGAAACTCCTCGCGTTAGGAAATGATCCTGATCCGAAAGTGCGTTTGCAGTTGGGATTGTCGTTGACTCGTATGAGTCTTTCAGAAAAAGACAAAATCGCAATTGCGATTCGGCTTATCGCATGGTCTCAAGAGGATAAATGGCTAAATGCAGCCAGCCTCAACGCGATCGGAGCGAATGCTATTACTGCACTTGAGTTACTCGGAGCAGGGCAGGGGGGGCAAATTGGCAATAGCGTTACAAATCAAAGCGGGGCAGGGCAGGTAGGTAAACCAAGCTCTGTTTGGCAATCCGTCGCAAAGCTCGCAGGGTTACAGGCAACGTCAGATCAGCTTGAGATATTGGATAAACAAATCGGCAACATGCCCAGTAACGAACAAACACGTCAGCTATGCATCGGCTTGATCAACGCATTGCATAGCAGGTTCAATGATGCTCCGTTGCGTGAAAAGAACTTTGCGAAATTGCCTAAGCTGAGTTTGGAACGGACCAAGCTTGTTCGCGACGCGAGAGCTCGATGTTTGGACAAAACCGCCACGCTCGAACAAAGGATCGAATCCACTGAGTTGATGCGGTGGGAGCAATTGGACGATGACATTCCCATGCTTGCCGGCATGCTCGACCAACGCGTTCCGCAGCCAGTTCAGGAAGCAGCTACTCGTACACTGATGCAATACCAATCGCTTGAAGTGGCAAAGCGAATTTTAGACGTTTGGCCGAGTCTAAGTCCTCGATTGCGATTATCAGCGTCGGATGTGATTCTTTCTCGAACTCCATGGATCGAAGCAATGCTGGAGAGGGCAGGGCAGGGGGGGTTCGCACTAACCGATCTAGATCCTGCTCGGCTTGCGAACTTGCAAAATCACAAAGATCCAAAAATCAAGCAAGCGGTAGCGGTAGCGATGAGATCGTCCAATATTGGCAACCGGCAAGAAGTCCTTCAGCGCTATCAAGTCTCTATATCCATGATTGGCGATAAAATCCGAGGCAAGCAAATTTTTACTAAGTCCTGCTCAGCCTGCCATCGGCTCGAAAGTGTTGGATACGAGTTAGCACCAAACATTGCTGCTTACAAATTTCGTGGTGCCGATGCAATCTTGCAAAACGTCATCGAGCCGAATCGTGAAGTGAATCCGCAGTATGTCAATTATTCGGTTTTGACAAACGACGATCGCATCGTAACGGGTATGATTTCTAACGAATCGGAGACGAGCGTGACGCTTCTTAAAGGTGAGAATGTATCGGAAACGGTAGCGAGAACCGATATTGCTGAAATGAGGTCATCGAAGTTGTCACTGATGCCGGAAGGACTCGAGGGTCAAATTGACCAACAAGGCATGTCTGATCTGATTGCTTATATTTTGTTGTTGCCATAATCGAGTTAGCATGATTCAGATGGAATCGCTTGAGCAGCTTCTCATCCAGTGCGCTAAAAGTCGAACCGATATCAGTTATTCCGACGAGGCTTTAGGGCCTCGATCGGTTAAACATGAGAACATCTTGCGACTCGTTTAACCCGCGCAGCGGCTGGCGGGCCAGACACCAGAATCACTGCTCAAAGACCGAATTGGCCAGGTCAGGCCGTTTTCCCGGCGCCAGCGCTCGAGGCTTTAGGGCCTCGATCGGTTAAACATGAGAACATCTTGCGGCTCGTTTAACCCGCGCAGCGGCTGTCTACCTCCGATACAATTGATTTATACTTCGAAGCCACTTTCTTAACTTTTTCGGCAAAGGAACCAGTGCATGATCCACGCCTACCACGCTACTTTTGGTACATACGGATCATGGCTTCCCAACGACCCGCGTGGCTCAGCTTCCAGGTTTGTTGGCAGCCGCAAAATATTTGGGATTGGAGGGCGAGCCGACCTGTCAAAGAGAACAAAATATGATAAGCTACTTTCGCCCGAGCAGCGCAAACATACGGTGATTCAAACGCAGTTATTTCGAGACGCGGTCGTGTTCAACGAATCGCATTTGAAGGAGATTGCTATTGCTTTTGGGCAGTTCATTACGGAGCAGCGGTTGCAAGTCTGGGCAACTGCAATTCTACCGTGTCATGTCCATTTGGTATTCGCAAGATGCGGACGCAAAGCAGAACTTGTCGTCGATGAGCTAAAAGAGTTTTGCCACGAGAGAATTGTCAGCCTAGGAATTTCACCGGTAGGCTGCTCCTCGAAGAACAGCGTTTGGGCAGAGGGTCGATGGATCGTCTTTTTAGACAAAAGCGAGGCGATTGAGTCTGCAATCGCATATGTGGTCCAAAATCCGATTGAGGACGGACGTAGACCACAAGTTTGGCCGTTTGTAGTACCATTCAGAGGTATCGAATCCAACATCGTATCGTACCGCGACTGACATATCTTGCGACTCGTTTAGCCCGCGCAGCGGCTGGCGGGCCAGACACCAGAATCACTGCTCAAAGACCGAATTGGCCAGGTCAGGCCGTTTTTCCGGCGCCAGCGCTCGAGGCTTTAGGGCCTCGAGCGGTTAAACATGTTAAACCTTTCGGGTCGTACCGAAATTGCTTATAATAGTGGCTTATTAGGCGTTCATGACGAGCGATTCTGTTGGTTGAAAGCGCCAAAAACTGCATTCCGGCAATACAAAAGCGGAGTAGGGCAGGGGGGCCGCCAAACCATTTCCAACCCAATATTCCATCACGAAATCTCCCCATGGTCAAAGTTCGAGACTTCCTAGGTCCCTACCGCCTGACGCGTATGATTCGACTTGGTAGCACTTGCCAAGTCTGGGAAGCCATTCGCGATGACGGCGAAAAACGTTATGCCCTGAAAGTCTTGCGACCCGAACAAAGAGGAAACAAAGTTGAAATCGGTTTCCTCAAGCATGAATACGAAATAGCCAAAACGCTTAACCATAAAAATATTATCAAGCTCATTGAGTACCAAACCGACGCCGAAACACCATTCATCGTTCTTGAACTCTTTAGCGAAATCAATCTAAAGCAAGCGCTCCGTCGAGGTCCCGAACCTATCGCTTACAAACTTCAAAGCATCATTGAGCAGTCATGTGAAGCGTTGTATTGTTTTCATTCGAAAGGCTATGTCCATTGCGATATCAAGCCAGACAATATTCTGCTAAGCCGAGATTTTGAAGTTAAGCTCATCGACTTCACCATTTCAAAGAAAATAAAATCGGGGCTAGGAAAACTCTTCGGATCGGCCAACAAAATCGAAGGCACGCGTTCTTACATGTCACCCGAGCAGATTCGAGGCCAAAACATGGATCAACGAAGCGACATTTATTCCCTGGGTTGCATGATTTACGAACTTTGCACGGGCAAAGCTCCTTATACGGGCAGCACTCCCAACGAATTACTTAGCAAGCATTTGTCAGCAACTCCGCCTTCGGCCCTAGTTGTCAACGATAATATCACGCCTGAGTTCAACAACCTCATCAAACAATTGCTAGCAAAACGGCAGGAAGATCGTCCGAAGAACATGTGGGACGTCCTGAAGTTAGTCCGAGCGACTCCCATTTTCAGGAAGCCACCGAGAATTCCTGAAGTCTCGATATTTGACGATTTTCCAACCGGCGGTCGAATGGAAAACCCATAATAAAGCTCATCGACCCAACACCCATTTAAAGCTAAACAGATACGAATACTATGGAAACGACCTCGCCAGGCTTTGAGTTCGAGCAGCCGATATTGGACATAGAGATCCAACTGCGAACGCTTGAAAAAAACGATAGCCACACCGAAGCGGAACAGGAGCAAATCCGGCAGCTTCGTCGTAGGTGGACAGAAACCACTCGCGGCATTTACGCCAACTTGACACCGTGGCAGATCGTTCAAGTTTCCCGACACAAAGACAGACCGTATACCCAGGACTATCTGAACCTCGCGTTCGATGAATTCTTTGAGTTGCACGGGGACAAATTTTTTGGCGACGATCGAGCCATGTTCACTGGATTCGCGAAATTGGGTCGGTACAAAGTTTTGGTCGTTGGCCATCAAAAAGGACGAACTTACAAGGAACGGGTAGCCTGTCATTTTGGTTGTGCTCACCCTGAGGGTTATCGAAAATCGATGTCCAAGATGAAGTTGGCTGAAAAATACAAATTGCCGATTATCTGCTTTATTGACACGCCGGGCGCGTATCCGGGAATTGGCGCCGAGGAACGTGGCCAAGCACAGGTGATTGCCGAAAGCATGTTCCTGATGAGTCAGCTCAAGACTCCGATTATTTGCGTTGTCATCGGCGAGGGGGGATCTGGCGGAGCGCTTGGGATCGGAGTCGGCAACCGAATCGCTATGCTCCAATACGCTTACTATTCCGTGATTAGCCCAGAGGGTTGTGCCGGGATTCTTTGGAAAAGTCACCAGCATGCGCCAAAAGCTGCTGACGCGTTAAGGTTCACTTCTTCGCATCTTTCGAAGTTAGGCGTTGTCGATGATGTAATCGAAGAACCTTTAGGAGGCGCTCATCGGGATCCCCGTCAAATGGCGGCACGGCTCAAAGCTTACTTAACCAAAACACTCGACCTGCTCGTCAAAGTCGACCCAGAAAGCCTTGCTAGCGACCGGTATGACAAATTCCGCAAGATGGGAACTTACTTGGAGCGAATGGAAGACGGGACCACGGAGATTCGGGGAGCGGTAGTGACGGGGTAGGCACCGGGGTCACAAGTGAGTGCGAGCAAAACCACAAAACCACAAAACCACAAAACCCCAGGCGAAGATTGACTTTAAACCGAACATAAGAAACATTATCGGACGTTGCGGAGCGGTGTTTTGGAGGTTTTGTGCACGGGGTTTTG
>CAMDKL010000115.1 GCA_945900945.1 Pirellula staleyi DSM 6068 | reverse complement strand
ATAAACTCATTTTGCAAAACCCAGACTTGGTCAAGAAAGCTGAGACGATTGATGAGTTGGCGAAATTAGCCGGATTGCCCGCAAAAGAACTTTTGGAAACGGTTGTTCGCTACAACGAATTAGTCGAACTAGGAGAAGACAAAGACTTCGGCCGATTTGGCCCGGGCAAGCCGGAGTTCTCGAACAAGGCGTCACCTGAAATCGCAACGCCACCTTACTACGCCATGCAGACTTACGCGCTCACTCGCAAGAGCATGGGCGGAGTATCGATCGACATGCAGTGTCGAGTGCTGGACAAGCAGCAACAACCTATTCCCGGACTTTACGCTGTCGGAGAACTGGCGGGACTGGCCGGTATCAATGGGAAATCAGCGCTGGAAGGAACCTTTCTTGGCCCCTGCGTCCTTACAGGGCGCGTTGCAGCCCGTTCGCTCGTGAAGGAACTTGAAATCCCACCGAAACCAGGAGAGCTCAACAAATCGCGGTGCGCGAACTGCCACGATATGAAGGATCTGCTATCGCGAGCTCGCGAGGGTTACTGGCACTTCGAAAAAGTCCATCGAGCGACTGAGGAACGTGGTCTTGACTGCCGTCACTGTCATAGCGAGTTGACACCGTATCGTGAGGAGAGTCATCGCATCAACCACCAGTCATTGACAACTGGTTGTGTTTTGTGCCATATGGCTCAGGAGTGAAATCGAATGGCGACTTGGAAATGTGCTTTGGAATTGGATGCGAATCGAAGTGTCGTTTCTGGGAGCACGTCGGAACTGGCAGAAGCGATCGGGTGTGCAGCAGATCTTCGAATCTATACTGAGTTCTTGCATAACGAACACATCGACGTTAACTCACCCAGCAACGAACGAATTCGCGAAGTCGCTGAGTTCGGAATCACTTACCTAGTTGACCGGAGGTGGATCGCGGGAATCATGAGCCTACGACAGCCGATAGAGCTGCCCAATGGATTTGGTCCACGTTCGTCCATGTCATTTTTCATGTACAACCAGGATGGCACACAGGCCATCGCGCGACCATATCTGGACGACGGTCCGTTTGAGTCGAATTATGGCTCATCGCCAGCCGCTTCGCCGCCCGATATGCCCAAGTACCATGTGCTTGATTGTTGGGACTCGGGGACGAACGCACCCAGCCAGAATTTCGTTTATGACTTCGATCGATTCCGCTACTGCGTCAACGACTCGTGGCGCGAAGTGTATGGGCACACCGCCGATGGTGAGGTTACGTTTGGGTCGCTCGATGAACTCGTCAATGCGTTCTCATCAGGCTGCGAGATGAAGCTTGCAGTTGCCAATCTTTGTGTAGATTTATACAGCGACCCAGAGTGCGTCCAGGATCACGAAGTATTCGTAAACGGTGGTTCGGCGTATTATTACACGGAGCAGAGGTTGTTTATCATCGGTTCGCACCCGCTCGTTCGAGTTCTGCCGAGCGTGCCCATGCGGTACGCGAGCCGCAATTGGGACTTTGGATGGTTGATGGTGCGAAGCGATGGGCGAGTAGTCTATCGCCGTTGCGATCCCTATTCGCTTAAGTTCTCCGATCACGTTTCGAAACACGGGATTCGGTGGTTCGTTCGCTAAGGCGAGCGATTATGTAGTCCTAGGTTTGGCAAGTGGCCTTCGCCACTTTTTGTGGAATTCTTGCTTTATGGATTATTGCATGGTTTTCCTTATGGATACCCGTCCAAGCTTTTCGTTACGTAGTTCAAGTGCTGCTTGATTGTGCGACTATTCGAGGTATCGACACGCAATGCATGATCGCTCATGGGCCATCTGGGATGGGTCGTGTCGTCTCATATATCCTTGCACAGTTCAAGGCACCTGTGGCGTCATAAGACGCCATGGGCCCTGGGCTATTGCATGGCTGCATTGAGTAATCATTGGCTCTTTGGCCGATCACTCAACACCGCTCGGGCTGGCCACAATCGGTAGGGCGACGTGTCTGGCGTTCGTGTGCGTGCGTCTTGCTCGCTCGCTCATACGGTGAACTCCAGTGTCAGCTGGTCTGGGTGGCTTCAGCTCAAGGTTGGCTCATTGGCTACTTGCTCTTACGATTCGATCGTTTGGTGACGTGTGTCCCTTTCATTGGCTTGTTTTTTGTTCAATGCGATAAATCCCGGGGTTTGGGGCTGGCCCCAATGTTACTACGATTGGAAAAAGGTAACGGTTTGAAAAGGCAATGGAGTCTCATTCGGCAGGTCATTTTTGAAAATACGCTCGCCTTCAAGTTGTCTCCATTGCAGTGGTTTGCTAAATCTTCACCATCCTTCGCGTGGAGGTTGATTTGGCGGATCGTTTGGGCGTTGATCCGGCGACACGGCTCTTGGAGGCTTGAGACGCGGAAGGCTCACTTTTTTCAGCTAACTCTTAGTAGCTTCCGTGGATTTCTTTTTGCCCAAAATTTTGATTCGCTCCATGACTTTGGGATCCCAGTTTGTCTCATCGCGAAGCAGAGCCCAAGCTACAACAGCTATCTTGCGAGCAAGAGCGATGGCAGCTTTCTTTTTACGCGTCTTTTGTTTGCCGGAGATCCGCTCGTAAACGCTCTTGGCCCATTCGCTATGACGCACAGCGCTCCAGGCCGCTTGTACCAGTAACGTTCGAACTAGACTCGGCCCGCGTTTTGAGATTCGGCCATTTCGATCCGTTTCGCCGCTCTGATACTGTTTGGGAACCAGACCAAAGTATGCAGAAACCTGGCGTGCATTATCGAAACGATGAGGGTCGTCAATGGCCGCGACTAGAGCTTCCGCAGTCCTTGGGCCAACTCCATCGATGGTCATGACACGCACAACTCGAGGATCCTTTTTGCCGATTTCATCTAGCTTCTTTTCGATGGAAGTTAGATGTAAGCCTATCGCATCGAGTTGCGTTAATTCGGCATCAAGCTGGCCTTTCCAAAACTCGTTGCTCAAGCATTGTTCGATTGGCTTTCGAAACTCGTTGAGCGACTCCCGTCCCGAGGCCCAAAGTTTGACTGTACGGTCAATGGTGATCCCGTGATTGACAAAGAGGCTTCGAATGGAGCAACGAACTCGAGTGACGCGATGAACAAGCGACTTACGAAACTTGATAAGCGATCGCCATTCACGTTTCTCGGGCGTTGGCATGTGGACGGGATTGAGCTCCTTGGACGCAGCCATTCGGGCGAGCTTGAGAGAGTCGTCTTTATCCGTTTTTCTTTTGACGTTGGACCATTTTCAAGCATCTTCGTTGGTCGAACAGACAATCGTCTTTCTTCCAAGTTCCGTTGCTAGGTCCTGAATCTATCCAGATGGGCCACATGCTTCCATAACAACCAGATCACTTGGGTGTTTTTTGAGGACCGTAGCCAGGTAGCTTCGTTCCGTAGTCGCGTTGATGAACTCGTGCTTTCGAGTAATTGTGTCAAAATAGCGGCACATAGTGTTGAACTTACCGAGGTCGAGTGCGAGAATCTTCATTGTCGTTTGTCCGTGGGTTTGGGGTTGGTCAGTGTGACACGATTGCTTTCGTGATCACGGGTCAGAGTCGCCAGTTTTAGCAAAGACTCCCGCCCCAAACCTAGGACTTACATGGATTCTGCAGATTGAAATGTACCTACTAACACGACGCCGAAGCTCGCGACATTCTAGCGAAAACCACTAGCTTGCGCAGATCGCTGGCGCAGTATCGACGCTGCTCGCTCTCACGTCTATCCGGCTTGAGCTGGATGCCTAACTGGCCCGCCAGCCGCTACGCGGGTTAAACGAATCGCAAACTTGGACGTGCCACTCGTTGATTAAGGCTTTCGCAGCAAGTCCGAGATGGTCTGTTTTATCACTGTTTCCGACCCGGGTGCGGCAAAGGCCCAAGTCGGTTCGTAGCCGCCTTCGAGGAACGAACGTTCCAGCGGGATGTAGCCGGGACCGCCATCGCCATAGCTGGCGGTGGCCACGAAAGCGTCGGGGAACTCCTGCTGGGCAAAGAGCTGATATTCGATGAACGACTCGCCGGGCAGATGCAGCAGGCGGACATCGTCGTTCAAGTGCAGGCTGGTGAACTGGATTGGTACTCCAACCGCACATTGTCGAATGTAGGCAACGCGCATCGCCGCGCCTATTCGAACGGCATTCGAAGTTGCGGTGTTGCTGACGATCTTCATCATGCGTTCCTCGCTGAAGTTGAGATCTGGCTTGAGCAGCACCGGCTTGACTCGCCATTGAAGATGTTCGAGTCGCGTGCGTTTGGGCTGCTTCTCGGACTCGACCATCGCCGAGTAAATGCGGTCGGCCAGACGGGCACGGTTCTCTCTGGCGCCATCGTTGTATTTGCCTGCGGTGACGTTGCCTCCGCAACCGGTGAAATACAAATGCGGCACGCCGTCGTCGCGCGTGCGCTGTTCGCGGGCAATGCCCACAAAGTCGGAACTCACCACGCCGTCGCCGTAATAGCTCATCGGGTGCGTGGCGTAGTAGTGCAGCACGGCCAGCTTCTGATTTTCATTCCAGAAGCTGATGGTCTTAAGCATAGGGTCGATGGTTCCTTCCGGTGCCTCGCGCAACTTCGCATCCTTCGTCGCGCTGGTCCGCACTCCGATGACCTTTCCGTCCGGCCCCATGACGCGGCGGTTGGAGGCGACTTGGTGGACCTTGGCCGCGCCGGTGGTGATATGCGTCACAGGCTTCGGAGTTTTCAACGCCGCTTCGAGATTCGCCGCGACACCTGCAAGCGCTCGCTCCATGGCCGCCGTGTCGATGATGCTGATCTCGGGCAGCAGTAATTGAGCGACGGTATCCACCAGCGGCACGTTGTGCTGATGCAAAGCATGTACAGCCACTCGCTCGGGAGTGGTGCCAGCAGCCTTCGCCAAGACGTCACGCCAATGGACATGATCCGCGCCGCGAATTTCACAGAAGTCAATCGCACAGAGCACAATCGGCTTCTCATCCGTGAGCAGGACCACGCCCAGCGCCTGCAACGGCTCGCTGACATCCTCGACTGCCTTCACGAGTCCGCCGCACAACGGCGCACCAACTGGCGGCGTCACATCCGCCCGGAACACCGCCAGCCGACACGGCTGAGCAGCATGAAGCGTGGTCAGCGCACAGACGAGCAGGAAAGTGAGGGTTAGAAGCGTTGAACTGTTCATAGTTGACGCGCCTTCAGGTTGAACATGCAATTCCAGCCATCGGTGTTGAACGCCTGCCTGTGCGCATAAAATTAAGGAAGCTGCGGGCCTGCTATTGTCGGAATTGGATGGCGAAGAGATCCGCCTCCTGCATCACAAACTTCAAACGAACCGGCTTGCCGGCGAGCGAAGAAACATCGCTTCCATTCTTCCAACTGACCTGCTGATCGATCGTGTCGCCGACCAGGTTACGGCAGTTGACCAATGTAAAGTTAGGGAGTGGCTGGCCGGATTCATCCTGGATTTCAACTCGTACGTTGCCACCGGCGCTGGTCGAATAATTGATCACCAGTTCCTTGCCTGTGAATCGCAGTGGCTGAGTTACCATTTCACCGACATCGGCTCCTACATGCACCGAGGCGAAGCCGTCCGTCCGCAGAGTGAACCGGCGGAACGGCGTTGTGTAAATTGACATCTCCGCTGGACCAGTGGGGACGATGTTGAGTGCCGCGTAGTTAGAGCGGTTGCCCCAGCGTTCCGGATCAAGTCCGGGTCGAATGAAGGCTTCGCGGAATGAACGATCGTAAGGATTGGCGCCGCGAGTGGTCATAAAAAGAATATCGGTGCTCTCGCCTCGCTCCGGATGAAATCGCGTGGGAGTGGCGATGTAGATATGCGGCGCTCGAAAGTACGGATGTGTCAGCGTCGTATAAATATGTTCGCCTGGAAAGTTAGGCTTCAGCGGCACAGACTCGGACCACGTTACGAAATCCGCCGATGTGGTCCGACAAACCGATCGCAGCTTCTTATCGAGGAAGTGCCGGAAGTAGCAGACAAAACAGCCCTCAGCCTCCGACCAAAACGCGACGTTCTGCGAATCGAATGCGAACTCTTTTGTGTAGGTGATGACGGGCTCGGGTCGCAGCTTTTTCCAGCAAATGCCGTCGGCCGAAACGAACGCCACCAACCCGGACTTCACAGTTCCAGCCAGCGCCTTGAATCGTTGCCCAGGCGGCACGTCAAGCCGCTGATCAAGGAATGGTGAAAAGTTGTGACAGAAGGGAGCTTCATGCAGTATCACATTGTTGTCTTTTGAGCCATCAATTTCGACGAGTCCAAGTTTCGGCTTCGTCCAATGAATGCCGTCGCGACTTTCACAGTAGCGAGTGACTTCGGCTGTATCTCCGTCGAATTTTGCTCCGAGGCCATCGCGCGTATAGAGACGAAAGAGATCGCCGTCTTTGATGACAGTGCCGTATTCCATATTATCCGCTGGTTCCGTCATCGCCGGCGCGAGTCGCGGTTCGTGCAGCTTGAGCGATGCGTTGTCGAGTTGCTTGATGAGGTATTTGTCGATGAAGAGTTCTCGTCGAGAACCGAGGTCGCGGGTCGGTGAAGGCAACGGCATTTTCGAAAGGTAGATGCTCGTCTTGCCTTCGTGTGACGAGTAATAGCTAATCCACAACATGCCTTCATGCAGCACGAGTCCCGCGTAACTTGTGTCGCCGCCAGAGGGCAGTGTGAGGAAGTCGGTCAGCTTTGCCGCGTGCGGATCGAGCCAGCACAACGACGTTCGCTGGCGTTTGTCATACAGCCGCACCGCAGCGATGAAGCGGCCATCGGGGAGTCGAGTCAAGTGCGGCCCGCCGATGCGCGTGCCGAGATCCTTCCATTCCCACTTGGTGAACGGGGCTTGCGACACGCCAAGAAGTCCAGTGTTATCGAGTTCCTTCCCCTGTCCATCGCGGCGCAACAGGCAATACGCCGTGTCGCCCTCGAAGACGATCGACGTTTCGTTGGGATAGCCGACATCGTGCAGCCGTTCGACAAGCGTCTCAAACTTCTTGCCGTCCTGGCTCGCGTAGAGTCGTACCGACTTCTCTTTGCCACAGCCATAACCGATGCCATACGCCGTGCCCTTGTGCCAGGTCACACGCCATAGCCAGAAGTCCGGATCGCCGATGGCGTGCTTCTCGCTCCAGGTGCGACCGTCCTTCGAGAACCAAGCCAGCGACTGATGTGTGTGCTGCGACTTGTCATGCAACGCCTCGGCCCCGCAGAGCATGAGTTGCCCATCCGGAGTGACCGCGATCTTGGCGTCGCGCAAGTCCGAATTGCTCGATGTGATGATCGCCGAAGATTCCCACTTCTCGCCATCAACCGACGTGATGACGCGCAAGGCCCCATCGGGCGACACATGGTCCTTGCCTTCACGAAACACACAGAACCAGCGGTCGTTGAACCGCACAAGATCCGTGAAGGCATTATGCGGCGCCTGATTCCAAATCTTCGTCGCGGAGCCAACCGGCACCGCATCTTGCGCGACCGCCAAGCAACAACTTAGGACCCACTGGACCACAAGGACCAGCAGCACAGAAATTCGTTTCATTAGGAACTTGACTCGAAGCGCCGTCATTTCAATTACCTTGCCTTCGCACTGTTCACTGGTTCATTCGATAAGATGGTAATATATTTCCCTTCGGGCCGCAAGCGCAGCGTCAGTTCGGCATTCGTGAAGTGAGCGACATGAACAGCAAGTGCATATGGCCTGCTCCAGGCGGAGCGAGGTTGTAATCGATCCACTACGGGCTGCGCGAGATGACGGGGCTCTCGCCTCGCCCCAGCGGCTTTGGTCCGGCTTTGGCCCACGGGCGTTGTCGATCCAGCCGAACCAGCCTCCAGGTCGTTCTCCGATTGGGTGACTTTCAAAAGGGCGAATTGATGATGCTGGTGGCCGCTGCGATCCGCCAGACTCCGCGAGAGTTGGAAGCGGTTCCATCGCACGCTTCATAAAACATGCGATAACGAGGAGACTCGTTCGATGCTCCCGGCAGACCTATGAGACACATCTCTGACGACTTCGCCGCATCCCAGCTGCCAGGTCCCGGAGCGATGACCGGCTCGGCCTCCTTCTGCCATGTCAGTCCGTCAGACGAGACTGCACGCAGGATATCCGCGCGGGACGAATGATTATCTGACGCCTGACTATACCCGGCATAGTACATCACGTAGCCGGCACCAGCCACGCGGACGATCTCCGGGGCAAATGCGCAGAGCGAATCATACGCTCCGTCCTGAGCGATTCTGAGACCTGATTCCTGATGGAACTCAATTCCATCATGCGAAAGGAGGCTGATGATTCCGTGCCCTCGATCGAACAGATACATGCGGCAGCGTCCGTCGTCTAGAAAGACGATCCTTGGAGAAGCGTAGTTGTGACCTTCGGACTCGACACGGACCCCCGGTTCCATGGTCCATTTCAGCCCGTCCGACGAGGTCGCACTGCGAATGGAATTCGTGACCGCCTGAGCACCCTCGCAGCATTCGAAGTACATACGCAACTCGTGACCATCACCGATTGGAACGACCTCGGACGAAACCACGCGGAACTCGCCGGCTCCGCCTTCCTGTGGCGAAAGCCTGACGCCCGGTTCCGGAACCCAGGTCTTACCGTCCGCAGAAACTGCGCTCATAATGCGGGTTGAGGCGTTATCGTAGTCGTTCGCTCCAGTCGGAAAGCCTGGACGGGGAAGCATCTGCGAGTAGTACATTCGGAAGCCGCCGCCGGGCAGTGCTAACACTCGCGGGGACACGACACCACACAGTCCGGTGCGAAGATCTTCGCGGGGCCATGTGGCTTCGGGACCAGGATTGGTGTCGGAGTCCGGCGGTGCGTCGATCGCCACCGCCAACTCTTTTGACCACAACGTCCCTGGGTCAACATCGACCGTATGGACCAGCGGAGAGGCAGCCGAACATTTCGAAAGGTCAATCATCGCCGTCGCTCCTTAGGTCTTTAAGCCCATCGCGCTTTGCTGTTCACGAGCCGATTCAGAGTATCGAGCGAAGGCTTCTTCGTCACGCTGGCAGCAGACGCCCCTAAACACCATCGCGAAGGAACGTCGATGGCGAGTCTGCGACAGGTTTGCATCGGCTCGATGAATCGTCATCCCGTGATGCACGACCACATCGCCGGGCTGCATGACCGCCGCTACTTCGCGGTTGAAGTCATCCGTGGTGTAATCCATGATCCCCTGCGAGAATCCGAGAATCTGCGATTTCGCATGCTTGCGATAACCACGCAGATGGGAACCATTGACGTAGCGCAAGCATCCGTTCTCCGCATCCACGTGATCGAGTGCCATCCAAATTGTCAGCACATTTGCCGGCTTCAGGCAGAAGTAATAATTGTCCTGATGCGGCGGAGTCACGTGATGTGTCGCGGGCGGCTTGTTAAACCACTCCGGTTGATCGACCGTCGCGGGTTCGCCAATCATTGCCTCGGCCAGGGCTTTCCATTTCTGGTGATGAATGTATTCTTGAAAGTACGCATCGCCTCCCATTCGCTGCATCTGTTTGAGCGTCTCGGGGCGAGAGCGATCCTGATAAAACGCATCGACGTCGGGAAGACTAGGGACCACGTCGCGAATGTAGCGGTCCAGGTTCTGTTTCAGCTCTGTAAAATCCTTGTCCGCCAGCAACTGGCGGACGATCACGAAGCCGTTCTGGTCGTATTGCTCTTTTTCATATTCGAAGGTCATGAGGCGCTCCTTTCAATTCACAATCCGAAAAAACTGACAGTGGTCTCTTGGCAATTCGATTAAATACTATTAAAGTCCACTCGCTGCCGCAAGTTGGCAACGGATTTTTCATTGGATTCAAAAAATGGGTTTTATCCAGGAGCATTACTGGTTTCGTAGAAGAATGGTTCCGAGGTGAGTTCGTTAACGGGCAAGCCAATTCGCCCTTGAATCCGCCCGAAAGATCCGGACTTGTTCGCACTGCAGTTCGTTAAGTAACTCCCTTTCAAGGATCCAACCAATGAGACCGAGTCGAGTCAAATCCAAACTGAAGCGTGGCGAGCCGGTGCTTATCACCTGTTGCCACTTTATCGATCCCAGTTTGTATGAACTCGTCAGCTTGTTAGGTTTCGACGGGATCTGGCTCGATCTGGAGCATCATTCGACGAGCGACGAGACCGCTTCGAATCTGATGCGCGCCGCGCGCGTTGGAGCGTCCGACGTCATCGCGCGACCGGCCAAAGGTGAGTTCATGCGCATGGGGCGGCTGCTGGAAGCCGGCTCGCAGGGGATCATGTACCCGCGGTGCGAATCGGCAGAGGAAGCGGCGGAATTGGTGCGGTGGGCGAAGTTCGCTCCACAGGGCGAGCGCGGCGCGAACGGAGACAACCCGTACTGCGCGATTCCGATGGTGCCCTATCTCAAGGCGGCCAACGAGCACACATTGCTCATCGCACAATTGGAATCGCCAAATGCGCTCGACCAAGCGACAGCGATTGCGGCCGTACCCGGCGTTGACTGTTAAACGGGTTTTGCCAAATTACTTTTGCATTCGTGCTTATTACTCAGGCCAAACGTTTTCTCGATGCCGTCGAGGGCCAGCGTGGAATCTCGAAGTTGGCAATCCGAGTCGCGAGTCGACTCAAACACATGACTGAGCAGGACACTTTTTCGGAATACAACATGCCCATCTCCATCAACGACTTCTCACCACACGATCAGCATATTTGGGAAGAGGAGCTGCAGGACTTCGTCCCGGACCGTGTGTTCGACGCGCATATTCACAGGTTTCATCCCGAGCATCTAAAAACCGAAGTGCCGTCGGCTCTTGACGCGTGGAGGCTTGCGGATTTCCGGACGCTGCAGCAGTGGGCGGCGCGGTTGTATCCCGGTCGCGAGACGCATTTTCTGGTGCTGGGCACTCCGGTGCCAGGCATCGTCGTCACGGCTCACAATCGCTGGTGCATCGACCAGGTCAGCCGGGACCCGCAGTCACGTATGAATCGATTGGTGACACCGTCGTGTCGCGTGCAGGACATCGAGCGCGATGTGCGCGAACAAGGCTTCATCGGACTTAAACCCTACCGACTATTCTCTGTCACAGGAGACGTAGCGCAGTGCCGGATTTACGAGTTCCTTCCGCATGAACAACTGGAGCTGGCGAATGAACTGGGACTTTGGGTCACGATGCACCTCTCTCGGTTTCATGGCTGTGCGGACGAGTTCAACCTGAAAGATCTGCGGGAGTTCACAGAAAACCGCTAGCCGAACGTAAAATGGATTCTGGCTCACTGTGCCCGCAGCTTTACCTATTGGCCGATCCGCAAGGCGATCGATCAACTGCGTGACATGCCGAACATCTGGTACGACGTTTCGGCGGTCACCGACGTACGACCGATGATCACGTTATTCTCGCGCGAGGACCGGCGGCGGATTCTGTACGGCTCGGACGGTGTCGACGCCATGTACTTTCACGGCCAATACGCCGCGATGGGGCGGGCATGGCAGTATGTGGATGTCAGCCGCTTCAATCTGCAGTTTCCGCACTGCGACGGTCGGCCGATTCTGGCGATCTACGAACAACTGCTGTCGATGAAGCACGCTGCGGAAATTGCGCAGTGGTCCAAGGACGACATCCAGGACCTCTTCTGGCGAAACGCGGTCGCCGCGCTCGGGGTACGATTCGGCGATGATGCTGCTCCGGCACCGCTCGCCAGTGAGCGATCGCAGGCCACCTATGCCCGCGCGAAGCAACTCATTCCAGGCGGAACGCAACTGCTCAGCAAGCGGCCGGAGATGTTCGCTCCCGGACTGTGGCCCACGTATGCGTGCGAGGCTCGAGGTTGCGAAGTGATCGATCTCGACGAGCGACGATTCATCGACATGACGACCTCAGGCATCGGTTCCTGTTTGCTGGGATACGCTGATCCCGACGTCACCGCAGCGGTTCAACGCCGAATCGCGCTCGGCTCGATGTCGACTCTGAACGCGGCCGAGGAAGTCGAGCTGGCCGAACTACTGATCGAACTGCATCCATGGGCCGAGCAGGTTCGCTATGCGCGTTCCGGCGGTGAGTCGATGGCGATTGCCGTCCGCATTGCTCGCGCGGCGACGGGTCGGGACAAGATTGCATTCTGTGGCTATCACGGCTGGTCCGACTGGTACCTTGCAGCCAATATGAATCCTGCGCGCGCGTCGGACAGATTGCAGGGGCATCTATTGCCGGGCCTAGCACCGAACGGTGTGCCGCGCGGACTGGCCGGGACGGCACTCCCGTTTACTTACAACCGGCTGCAGGAACTGGAGCAGCTCGTCACTCGTCACGGCAGCGAACTGGCGGCTGTTGTGATGGAACCGACACGATCCGCCGATCCCGAACTAGGTTTTCTGGAAGGTGTTCGCGAACTGTGCGACCGCTGAGGTGCGACACTGATCTTTGACGAAATCTCGTCCGGATGGCGCATGCATCTCGGCGGTGCGCATCTAAAATACGGAGTGCTGCCGGATGTTGCTGTGTTTGCCAAGGCGCTCGGCAAAGGGTCACCCGATGGCGGCGATCATTGGTCGGCGTCAAGTCATGGAAGCTGCGCAAACGTCGTTCATCTCGAGCACGTACTGGACAGAAGCTGTTGGTCCGACGGCGGCCCTGGCGACCATCCGGAAACTGCGAGAGGTCAACATCGCGGGTCACACCAACCGCATCGGCGGCCTGATGCGTGATGGATGGAAGAGTCTGGGACAGCGATACTCGGTTCCGGTTAAAATTTCCGGGCACGCGGCCTTGCTCGGCCTGAGCTTCGACCATGAACAAGCGACCGCGCTGGGGACACTCCTGACCGCGCGGATGCTTGATCGAGGATTCCTGACGGGAAGCGGCTTTTATCCCAGTTATGCCCACAAGGAGCAGCACGTCACTCAATACCTTGCCGCCTTGGATCCAACTTTCGCCGAACTGGCGGACGCTATCCGCGAGGGCGACGTGCTGCAACGACTTCAGTCAATCGGCGTTTCGGTTCGCCACACGGGCTTCGCCCGGCTGACGTGATCTCCAAAAAACAGTAGAATTTGATAGCTACTTTAGTCCAAAATCCAAGCCCCGCGACCCAAGTCGTAGAGCGATCCCACTCCGGTCCACTTCATCGCTCAATCCTTGCGTAAATCGAGCGTAGTGCCTATCGTCGTGAAACAACGATCGACGCCCGTCGCCACGCGTCACCAAATGATAGATCGCACCAGGATATTGAAGCCGAGGGTTGGCCAAACAAAATGGGATGGAGTGGGTCACCTAGCTCAGCCTGTCCTCAGGCTGACTAGTTGCAAACGTGGCCGATGATGCTAGCATCCGAACCGACGCTATCAGCGTCGGCCACGACATGTAGCAGCCAACTGTTATGCAATAGGGTTAAACGGGCAGACCTTTCGCAGTTACGATAGAACTACTTATGGTATCAACATTCAAATGTAAAAATGTGACTCGACCTAGCCCCAAAGCCGGCTTTGCCATCGCAGCAGTTTGGTTCGTACTGTCGTTGCTTTCGTTCCGTGAGACAGCCATTGTTCACGCGTCCGAACCCACAGACGCGGAAATTACCAATTCGATTCGTCGGTTGTTTTCCGATCGATGCTACACCTGCCACGGACCGGATGACAAGGCGCGTTCGACGGAAATGCGACTCGATCGAGATGGCGTGACCTCCTTCAAAACCGAGTCTGGCAAACATGTTGCCGTGCCAGGAAATTTGGAGGAAAGCGAGATCTGGGACCGAATCAATTCGATCGATCCTGAGATCGCGATGCCCCCTCCATCCAGTAAGATCGATCTAAGCAATCAACAGAAGGAGTTGATAAAAACATGGATAGAACGCGGGGCAAAGTACAAAGCCAAACATTGGTCGTTCGAGCCGTTGCCCGCCAAGGTGGAGATTCCATCCTCATCGGTCCCTAGTCCAGAACTATTAAGCCAGAATCCAATCGATGTTTTTGTCGAAGACAAATTGCAATTGGGTTCGTTGCGAATGCAACTCATGGCGGACCGAGCAACGCTCGCGAGGCGTGCAAGCCTGGCATTGACCGGCCGACTGCCCGACGCGGAAAGAGTGCAACAGTTCGTGTTGTCCCAAGATGCTGACGCTTATGAATCGTATGTGGATGGCCTGCTGGCTTCACCTCAATTTGGCGAGCGGGTGGCAACCCATTGGCTCGACTTGGCTCGCTACGCCGATACCCATGGTTACCAGACCGATCGGTATCGCGACGTGTGGCCATACCGCGATTGGGTCGTTTCCGCTATCAATCAAGATCTTCCATTTGACCAATTCCTTACTTGGCAGTTGGCGGGCGACATGTTGCAAAACGCCTCCGACGAACAGAGGCTCGCTACGGCATTCAATCGTCTCCATCGTCAAACCGAAGAGGGGGGCAGCACCGAAGAAGAGTTTCGTGTCGAGTACATGACCGACCGCGTGAATACTCTCGGTACGGCCTCTATGGGACTGACCCTCCAGTGCTCACGCTGCCATGATCACAAATACGATCCACTCACGCAAAAAGAGTATTTTCGGCTGTGTGATATGTTTGACAATATTGATGAAAGTGGGCTTACCAGTAACTACACGGACTCGATGCCAGGCCCGACGCTGTTGATGCTTGACAATGCCCAGAAACAGCAGATTGCCACTCTTGAAAAAGCCATGGCGTCTGTTCGCCAAGCCTACGACGATGAACTCACGAGGCTGGAGAAATCGGATGCTTTTGAGAAGTGGTACGGTTCGCTCAACAGTTGGCCACAACCCGACGACAAATGGTTGTCTGCGGAGTTTGCGTTTGAAAAACCGGAGACGGAACCCGCCACACAGTTCGTCAATCGAATACACGCTGACAAGCCTGGCAGTTGCGATGGAACGATCCAATGGCAGAAAGACGGCAAGCACTCCGCAGTCATGCTTGACGGAGACAATGCTCTCGTATTTCCTAAGTCTGGGATCTTTTCTCGAACGCAGGAGTTCACGATTTGCCTCGAATTGAAGGTTCCAAAATTCTTCGACAGAGCGGTGGTGCTTCATCGCTCCAAATCTTGGACCGATGCGGCCTCGCGCGGCTATCAACTGTTGATCGAAGACGGACACTTCCATTTTGATGTTGTTCACTATTGGCCGTCGAGTGCGATCCGTATTCGATGTATGGAACCCGTTTCCTTAAACCGGTGGCAGCAGATCGCATTGGTCTATGGCGGAACCAACCGGGCTGAGGATACGTACGTCTATATCGATGGCAAGCGGGCTGCCGTCGAAATAATTCGAAACTCGCTGCATAAAGACATTCTCTACGAGCGAGCCGATGTTTCCTTGAGTATTGGTGCCCGCCACCGAGATCGAGGGCTTCCAGGCGGACTTGTCGATGAATTGCAAGTGTACGACGTAGCCTTAACAGCCGTGGAGATCGCTGGAATAGCGACAGAGGAACCGTGGGTTTCTTGGTCCGAACTTACGAAAGAACAACAATCGCTATGGCGCGAGCATTATGCGCAGAGACTGGATCCATTATGCAAATACCACAAGGAGAGTTTCCAACATTACTTCAAGTCGTTGACTGAGATCGTTCAACCGAGTCGCGAGATGATGGTTATGAAGGAGACGACAAGAAACCATCCGACCCGGTTTCTTCACCGCGGTTCCTATGAGGCGCCTGGCGAGATTGTCGAACCGGGCGTTCACCAAGCGTTGTTGAGCGAGGGAGAGGCGATGCCTACGAATCGATTGGAACTTGCGCAGTGGCTGACGACTGACCACCATCCATTGACAGCAAGAGTTGCCGTGAATCATATCTGGCAACAGATGTTTGGACGTGGCTTGGTGTTTACCGCCGAAGATTTTGGAGTCCAAGGCCAATCGCCGACGCATCCCGAGTTACTAGACTATCTTTCCCGGGAGTTCATTCGTGTAGGCTGGAGCCGTAAAGCGATGTTTCGAATGATTGCGACTTCGAGAGCATTCATTCAATCGAGCCAGATAGATGCGGCCACACGCAGTGTCGACGGGGATGGTGCGATGCTCAGTCACTATCCCGCACAGAGGCTGACGGCCGAGCAAATTCGTGATGGAGCTTTGCAAGCCGGGGGACTACTTTCGGGAAGAATTGGTGGAGCACCCGTTTATCCTTATCAGCCCGCAGGCCTTTGGGAAGAAAAGTCTGGGCTCAAATATCCGCAAAGTAAAAGCGAAGGGCTCTACCGTCGAAGTCTTTATACGATCTGGAAGCGAACTAGCCCACCGCCGTCCATGATGATTTTCGACTCGGCAGGACGCGAGGTTTGCTCCGCTCGCCGAGAGGTAACGGTGACCTCGCTGCAAGCGCTGGTGCTCATGAACGATCCACAGTTCGTCGAGGCCTCCAGAGCGATTGCGATCGCTGCGATTGGCATTGAGAGCAGTGCTCAAGTCAGCCACGTTCGATTCGAAGTTGCCAATCTTGAGCGAGCGTTGAAAAAGGTGATTCGAGATTTAACGTCGCTCGAGTGCGACGATGCGATGCTCCAGCGACTCGTTAAGGCATTCGACGAACAAGTAACTATCTTTCAAGCTCAACCGGAACAAGCTACGAAATTACTAAATGTTGGGCAATGGAAAGCCATTGAGTCGCAGGATATCGATTTGCAATCGAAACTTGCCGCCTTAACGCTTATTGTGAATTCAATACTAAACACCGATGGCTTTACAGTGATGCGATAATGACCACGATGCAAACGCCAGAATCCGATTCTCAAATATTTCGAAGGCATTTTTTTTCGCAATCCGCGGCAGGCTTGGGACCAATAGCTTTGGCTAGCATGATGTCGGACCGTTCCCAAAGTTCTATGGGCGCAATGGACGCCGGTGTATCCGGCCACGGTGTGCCCGGCGTGATACGCGAACTGCATCATCCTCCGAAAGCAAAGCGCGTCATCTATTTATTTCAGTCCGGCGGCCCCTCGCAACTGGATTTGTTTGATTACAAACCGCTTCTCAATGAGCAGCATGGCCAACCGTTGCCTGATTCGATACGCAAAGGCCAGCGATTAACGGGCATGAGTGGCAATCAAGCCATTCTACCCATAGCAAGAAGTATTTTTCAATTTCAACAGCACGGCGATTCGGGCGCGTGGGTTAGCGAACTGTTGCCTTACACTGCTAAGATCGCGGACAAGCTCTGCGTAGTACGTTCGATGACGACTCAAGCGATCAACCACGATCCTGCGATTACTTTTTTCCAGACGGGATCTGAGATGGCTGGTAGGCCTTCCATAGGCTCGTGGATGTCTTATGGATTAGGAACGGAAAACGAGAACTTGCCTGCGTTTGTCGTTCTAGTGACAAAAGATAAAGGGGGGCAACCGTTGTATCAACGGCTTTGGGGAAGTGGATTCCTGATGTCTCGATACCAGGGAGTTCAGTTGAGGGCTGGGGTCGAGCCGGTTCTTTTTCTCAATGATCCCGATGGTGTTTCTCGAACGCAGCGCAGATCCATGTTGGACTTGACTCGCGAGATGGATCTGCACCAGCGACAGCGGACACTTGACCCGGCCATTGACGAACGGATAGCCCAGTATGAAATGGCTTATCGACTGCAGTCATCGATCCCCGAGGTGAATAGTTTGGCGGACGAGCCGGAACATGTTTTGAATTTATATGGGCCCGACGTTAAGAAGCCTGGTTCATTCGCCGCAAACTGTCTTCTCGCTCGCCGTTTAGTAGAGCGGGGAGTACGCTTTGTGCAATTGTTTCATCAGGACTGGGATCACCACGGTGGCCTGCCAGCGGGTTTGAAAAAAGAATGCCTTCAGACCGATCAACCTTCGGCTGGTCTGGTGGAGGATTTGGCGAGGTGCGGTCTTTTGGAGGATACCCTAGTGGTCTGGGGTGGAGAGTTTGGACGCACTAATTATTGCCAAGGGAGGCTGACGGCAACTGACTATGGACGAGATCACCATCCACGTTGCTTTACCGTTTGGATGGCGGGAGGTGGTGCGAAACCTGGGTTGGTCTACGGACAAACCGACGAGTTTGGGTACAATGTTATCGAAAAGCCTGTACAAGTTCACGATCTTCATGCCACGATTTTATACTTGTTGGGAGTCGACCACGAACGACTTACGTATCCGTTTCAAGGACGACGATTCAGACTGACGGACGTACACGGTACAGTGCAGCAGGGAATGATCGCTAGCGGTTAACCTTTCACGACCAACCAGACAGTTTCAACGGCTTACCAAGCCATGAAGATTTACCAAGCCATGAAGATTTACCAAGCCATGAAGATTTACCAAACTATGAAATTGTATTCCATTCCATCGTTCGTTCTCAGCATCGCCATGTTCTTGCCCAGTAGTTCCTGGGGGATCGCCGCTGCCCCGCAAAAATTTTCCCAAGATCGTTTTGCTATTGGATTTTGGGTCGATCCGCCGGCTGATCAAAACATGGACCAGCACTACGAAGACATCGCCGCCGCCAATTTCACGATGGTCATCGGTGGATTTGGCGCCGGCACACCGGAAGACGTGCGTCGGCAAGTTGCTCTTTGCGAACGGTTCGACTTGAAAGCCATTGTAGGGCAGGGGGGCCTGCCGCATGATCAGCTGCCCGCCGGTCCGGCCGTTTGGGGATACAAATTGCGTGACGAACCACCATCGCAAGAGTTTCCCAGCCTGCGGGACACGGTGGCACAAATCCGTCAGGCACGGCCAGGAAAACTCACCTATATCAATCTCTTTCCCAACTATGCCAGTGACGAGCAATTGGGCACAGCAGGCTATGACGAATATGTGGCTCGGTTCATGACGGAAGTCAACCCGGATGTGCTCAGTATGGATCACTACCCCATGATGACCCCCGACGAAGATGGTCGAAACAAATACTGCAGTAACCTCGAAGTAATGCGAAAGTACGCTCTACGCCATGACATTCCCTTCTGGAATTACTTCAATACGATGCCGTTCGGACCCCACGGCGACCCCACCGAAGCACAAATCAAGTGGCAAGTATACACTTCGATTGCTTATGGCGCACGGGGCGTTTTGTATTTCTGTTATTGGACGCCCAGGGGCCATGAATTCCCCAAGGGGGGCGCGATCATTACTGCAGAAGGTCGCAAGACCCGCCACTACGATCAAGCCAAACGTATCAATCATGACCTAAAAAACCTCGGAAAAACAGTGATGCAGCTCACGAGCACCCACGTGGTCCGAATCACGCCCGATACGGACCCGGAAGGGTTGCTCCAGCAGAGTCCTCTTTCACAACTGACAATGGGTGATTATCTCGTAGGAGTCTTTGCCCATCAGGACGGTCGGCAAGCAGTTCTACTTAACAACTACAGTTTCGCGTACACGGCGTGGCCCACTGTAAAATTCCGTGTTCCGCACAATCAGATTCGAGAGATTTCGAAGACCGACGGTAGTGAAATTGAAGTGATTGATGACAGCCCTGACATGGAAGGACTGCAGCTATCACTCGATTCGGGCGAGGGACGACTGTTTCTCTTACCAAAGCCGGCACAATAACCCGCCCTAACATTTGCCCTACGCTTAGACGTAATAAGAGGAACGATGAAGCCATGATTTTAGACAAGACGGTCACATACCAGGAGTCGCTGTCAATGATCAACCAATGGCCGTGCGAAAGGTCGTCGTCAAAGTGGCTGTCTAATCGGGTTCTCGTGTCCTACACCACCTCGCACCTTGTACTTCGGCTCCGACCAATTGCAACCTGTTACGAAAAACGCTGAAGTAGCAAGGACGTAAAAGAATCACATTCCAAAGCTCACGCGTACTACGACCTCCTGCCGCATTTTTGTCGCGCAGGCTGGTTGATCTGTGGGGAGCGAGGACGCGTCGTTGTCAAACCAGCTCCGCAATGGGAGAGCCTGCCTGATCATCGAAGCCGTTAGCGATGTAAACCGGCCGCCCAATCGGTGACATGTAGGTCTTGGCCCAGTCGATTCCCAATGCCTTGTAGATCGTGGCATAGACATCACCGATGGAAACCGGTCGTTCCGCGACATAGGCTCCTCGTTCATCACTGGCCCCGATAATCCGTCCGCCCTGAATGCCGCCCCCGCCCATCACTAGAGACCAACAATCTGGCCAGTGATCCCGACCGCGGCCAGGATTGATATCGGGCGTGCGACCAAATTCCCCGGTGGC
>CAMDKL010000114.1 GCA_945900945.1 Pirellula staleyi DSM 6068 | reverse complement strand
CAATGAGTTTGTGTGTGTCCCCATACTTCCCATACTTCCCATACTTCCCATACTTCCCATACTTCCCATACTTCCCATACTTCCCATACTTCCCATACTTCCCATACTTCCCATACTTCGTACATACTTCGTACATACTTCGTATTTAGTGGCAACTTCTAACATTTTAGACGCTAACAGCCATTCAACCGAGAAACGAAAAAACCCTGCAAATACTAAGGTAATTGCAGGGGTTTTCGTCAATCGGGCCGGCGGGATTCGAAACCACGACCTCTACCACGGCTAGGCATATTCGCGATCGGTGATGATGCCCGGCTGTGGAACCGGATATTTACCGTCCTTGTCCGCTAGTACGGGCGCTGGACTATTGTAAGTCATGTTCTCAATTCCAGGCGCGAACTCGTGTTCGCAATTGAGCATCTGCTTGTGGGTGATCTCAACGCCAGTGTGCGCTGCCATGCGTCCCATGCTCGTCACAATCGACGCTTGGACACCGCGTTCGACTTCGTTGTATGGCTCGTTGTCTCGAATAGCAGCGATGAGATGATTCCATTCCAATTGGTATGGGCTCGTTTCAGGCTGTGGGAACTGCCATTGCAAATTTGCCTTCGCGAATGACTGACCAGTATAGATCTTGCATTTTGCCGGGCTGTGTGAAGCCGTGGAAATAACGGCTGCGCCCTTCGTACCGTGCGCGTAGCTTGCAAACTCATCCTTGCAGCCAGGAATCGTTCGACCATTGACCATCAGCTTGGTGCCATCCTCAAAGGTGTATTCGATGGAATAGGTGTCGAAGTTTTGGTCGACGCATTCATTTCGATAGTGCCGTCCCCCGCTCGCTTGCGCCTTGACTGGCCACGCATCCTTCATCCAGCAACATTCATCAATATTGTGAATAAGGAAATCGCTGACTGCGCCGCCACTAGCCCACAAGAATCCGTGAAATCGATTGATCTGGTACATCAATTCGCTCATGTCCGCCGGCTTTTTCTCAGTTGCAGCCGAGCCTGTTGGGCCAGCCATGCGATAGGCTCGCATCAATTGAATATCGCCGATCTCGCCACCCTTGATGCGTCGAAATAGTTCACCGCGAGCATCGCAGTGTCGGCACATTAGCCCAACACCAACCTTAAGATTCTTTTCAACCGACAGCTTTCCAAGTTCCAGCATTTTTCGACTTGAAGGCCCGTCTGCCGTTACCGGCTTTTCCATGAAGACGTTCAGGCCTTTAGAAATGGCGTACTCGAATTGAACCCAACGGAATGCACACGGAGTTGCCATCACGACGAGGTCCCCTGGACGCAGGACGTCCATAGCTTTCTTGTAGCCATCGAAGTCGACGAATTGCTTGTCCGGCGACACCTTGACCTTGTCCGGGAATTGCTTGGACAAGCCTTCATAACAGCTCTTGAGTTTATAATCGAACACATCGGCCATTGCGACCAATTCGATTGGACCGTTAGTGACCGAAAGTGCGTTGGCCACGGCTCCAGATCCACGTCCACCGCAACCTACAATCGCAACACGGATCGTGTTGTCCTCGCCAGCATGAACGCTACGGGACAGATTTGAAGCAAGAACCCCGGCTGTTGCAACGGCACCTGAGTTCTTTAAAAAGGAACGGCGACTCGCATCATTCGCCGTTACGGATTTTTGGTGGGACATCTAATGCTCCTGTTGAGGACATGGAAAGGAATGGATGGGCGGGTGTGAATTGTTGGTTTAGCGTTCTAGTGGAACGGCTCGTTCTTTCATGATCGGCTCGGACGATTCCCAGTACGTTTTTTTCTCTTCATCGGTGGGCTCTTTTATCGGACGAACGACTCGAAAGCCGACATGCAATGCATCCGTCAGGTACCAAATACTTACGGGGAATTGGGGATCCTGTGAAATCCAATCCTCGGTCGATCCTTCGCGAGCGGCACTTCGACATTCGGCGGCGGACTTATCCCAGCCTCCGCCACGCACCGTTCGCGGATACAACGTTTTTGGTATCAAAAGCGGATTGGTCGTTTTGAGTTCTTCGAGAGGATAGCCTTCTGGCGTATGTTGATCGAGGACCCATTCGGCGACATTACCATGCATGTCGTGCAAGCCCCAAGGATTAGGCTTCTTTTCCCCAACTTCATGGTATCCTTCGCCAGCATTGTCGGCGAACCAAGCGTGTGCCTCCAAATGGCTGGCATCGTCGCCAAAAGAATAAGCTGTCGATGTGCCGGCTCGACAAGCGTACTCCCACTCGGCCTCGGTTGGCAGCCGGTAATACCGACCGGTCTTTGCTGAAAGCCATTTGCAATAGGTTCGAGCCGCATGCTGAGTCATGCAGATTGCCGGAAAACCTCGCTTGCCCATCCCAAAGGACATATCGCAATAGGGTTTAGTAGGTTGGCTCTTTTGAAATTCGTCTGCGATCGTATCACGAGGAGTCGCCTTGACCTTGTTCACTTCACGAGAAAACACGTCCAGGTCGGACATCCAAACATCGTAAGCGTCCCAAGTAATCTCGCATTTGGCCATCCAAAACGGAGCGATCTCGACTTGATGCACAGGTCCTTCATCCGGGTTTCGTTCGGCTTCCGCAGCCGGACTCCCCATCGCGAACTTGCCGCCAGGGATAGGAATCATTTCGACCTTGGCGCTGGTGTGTTCGATTAGCTCGACATACTTTTTCATCTCCTCTGGTTTAGTCGCATCCGAGTTCTTAACAGGGATCACCCGATCGGAGTCTTCGGCGTGAAGCGAACCAAGGCCGATTACGAACGAAATGATCGCAAACGGGAACAGATTAAAAATGGCGGAAAAGGAATAGACCATATCAACAATAAAACAAATTAGGTTTGCGGCGGAAGGAACTCGTGTGGAGGATCTAGTGAGGCCGATCGCTCCGTGATCATTTGGCAGTACGCTAACAATCGCGGAGCGATCGGCCACGTTCCCTACCTTAGGGAACGGATGTCTACGTTGCGAAATCGAACAGGGTCATTGTGACCAGCAAAGCCAACATGACCACTGGTCCGATCCTTGCCAGGGTGCGGGCTATTTGCCATAAACTCGGTCACTTTGGATACGTCCGTTTCCAAGATGCGTGTGCCGTTCAACTCGACAGTGATGGTCGACCCGGATACGGTTACGGTCTCGTGATTCCATTGGCCGGTGGGACGCAGGAAGCCCCGCTTGGCAGGAGCAATTCCGTAGGCGCTACCGTGAGCTTGGCGAGGATCGAGATTCTTGTACTTGGAGTGACCGTCATCGAGAATTTGCAACTCGGTCATCGCAACATACGCTCCATCGTCCGAACGCTTGTCCTTTGGCATTGCGTCTATTTCAGCTTGGCTAGGATATCGCATCACCAAACCATTGTTGCCACCAGGAGGCAATTGAAAGTCGACTCTCATGACGTAATCGCTGTATGCTTTTTCGCTGACGAGTGTTCCACCTTTGCCGGCTTGGCATTGGATAGCGTCATCGACAACGGAGTAGTTGGAGGTCGCACCCTGCCAACCGGTTAGGTCTTTGCCATTGAAAAGCGTCGTGAATGGTTCTGCGGAGTCTTCTGCGGCCTTCAACATTGCATTGGACTCGTCGGCGCTCAATTCTTTCAGTTTCAGATTTCGCCAACGGATCTCGGCACCATGGGTCTGCAATTGGATGGGGCCCTTTGCGTAGAGTGGTTCGCCCTTTGCGAAATAATTTGCAAGCCGTTCGTTTTTGACGACACACATGTCATTAAGCCATACGGTGCATCGTTCACCGATTAGTCGAATGCGCATGGCGTTCCACTGGCCAACGGGTTTATCCGCGCGAACGAGCGGATCTTTTCCGCCCCAGCCAGCGGGATTGTTCCAAAGGCCACCGCTCCCTTTTTCGTTGCCATTTGCTTTGTTGTTCTCGGCGTTAGGATCCCAAATTTGAACTTGGGGGATCCCTCGCAAATACACACCCGAATCGGAACCAGGCACAATCCAATAATCAAACGAAAACTCAAAGTCGCCAAAGTCCTGATTGGTGGTTAGGTAAGCTCCTTTGCCATCGCTGACAATGACAGTTCCATCGATGCTCCAATGGTCCTTGATTTCTTGATCCCATTTGGCTTTGTCGCTTGTAGCGATTTTGTCCCACTTTGCAGGGTCCGTAGTTGAGCGGCCATGCCAATTGCTAAAGTCTTTTCCATTAAACAATTGGACATCTTCACCGTTGGAATATCCGACAAATCCTAATAGTAGGCAAGCCAATGTCAGGCAACGAGAGCCAGCAGAAAGAATTGTCCGGCTGTGGAAAGCCGGACCTACGTGAAGTGTGTTTTTTTTCATCGTGGTAAGGTAGGAGTTTGGGTAGGAGGTAAGGGAGAAACCAAACGAGGTTCGTTGCAACAGGATTCCTTTGAAGCTGCGGAGACAGGTGCGCTGTTCACAGTGTCTGGATCGATCCAATCCTTTGCGTCGAAGTTCCGAGTGTAAGTACCATAGTCGTGAAATGCATACCACTTTGCAAGCCGATATGCCCAAGATCGTTCAGGAATTTCGGCTCCTGGCACATATTGACTGCGGCGAGGTGTGATCGCTGCGATTTCTTGGAGCGCTGTTTGACGAATGGTGGAGTCCTTTGCCCCGTGCTTGGCAGCCAAGGCTTCAAGCAAATCAGGTCGCTCGAGCACGACGCATCCACGGGTGTGCTTGGAAACCGTTTCGCGAAAGTCTCTCAGGAATTCGCTCTGTTGAAAAACTTCCTTGAGAGGTCTTCCATCGTGAATCGATTCCTTAGCCAATTGAATGATAGGGCACGGCTCGATGTGGCCACCTGGACCGATGTGGTGCGTGAAGCCTGTCACGGCCGGGCACAGCGCTCGGCCTTTGCCATCGTGATATGCATCGATAACAATAATCGGTTTCTTGACTCGAGTGCTCACCACAAATTCGCGGACGCGAGCAAGCTCAGCAGTATCCAAGGCCAACTCCGGTGAACTTTCCGGTCCGACCACACGGAACACATGGAACCAGCAATACATCACCCCCATTTCCACCAGCCGATCGACCCAAGCGTCGTTGAGCGAGTCGTCAATATTGCTCTTGCATACGCTAGTGCAAACGCCCGTCATGACTTTGTTATTGAGGCAGTTTTGAAGCCCCTCCATCGTCTTGCTTAAAACACCATCACGACCGCGGCGCGTATCGCTTACGATTTGGGATCCCTCCACGCTGATCAGCGGAGTCACGTTACCAAGCTGCCGTAGTTTTTTGGCAACTTCGTCCGTGATGAAGTGCCCGTTGGTGAATACTTGAAAATAAGCATCTGGATGGGCAGCCAGAATATCGAGTAGTTCTTTGTGCATGAACGGTTCGCCACCAAGGATTCCAAAGAACGAATTACCCATCGCCTTGGCTTCGGTCAGCGTCTTGTTCATCGCCGCAAAATCGATTTTCGTTTGCTTGGCGGCCACATCAACCCAGCAGCCTTGGCATCGCAAGTTGCAGGTATTGATAATCGAGATGTAGAGGAATGGAGGAAAGAATTCGCCTCGTTTCAAACGCGCCTTATGTTTCTGTACACTCCGAAGTCCCTTGAAACCTGCGAGGTAGGCGAGTTTGAATAGCAGCCGCTTGTCGGTCTCGATGAGCAATCGTTTGGCTAGCCGGAGATACATGCAAATCAATCAGGGTTAGGTGGGATGAAAAAGGGACGCATCACGACAATAGTTTATCAGGATTTGTCCAGAAAATGGATACGATCACCTGTCGGATTCCTAGAATGTTCGGGAACAATGGGATTCCCGCTACTCCCTTTTCTTAAACCGCCCTCAATTTCCCTTGAAGCAGCGGTTCGACCCACTTCATTTCGTCTGGCGAAAAGGGTGGATTCAACGGACGACAGTAATCGATCGCGTGGTAGCGCCCGTCGCGGTAACAATCGTCAATAATAGGTTGCAGTTCCAATACCACGTCGCGATCCTGTCCCCGAAGTGGGATGGCAATGTTCGGAAGTTTATCCTGCAACTGAATTCCAATGCCGGCAGCAACCCAGGGTCGGTTGACGCGGCGAATGCAAATCTTATAAGGGGATTGATGGACCAACGGCCACTCCTCCTCCGGCATCGCCAAAACAAACTCCCCACACCGCAATAAGTCAATTTCAACGAAGTTGACCATGCCTTGAATGTACTCGGACTGTTTCTTGCGATAAGCTGCTCGCCCGGCGGGCATGGTTTTGTTGACGGGGCTCAGCAACTCGATAACCGTCACGATGCGATTACCACTCCCTGTGTCAATGATTTCCAGTCGCCGCTGTGGCGGAGCTTCTATGGGAATAGGGACTTCGAATGGATCTGCAACCGCGACACCAGCCGGTTCCGATTGCAGTCCTGAAAAAGTAGTTTGCTGTTCAACAACGCTAATGTCCGGGTAAACGACTCGATTTCGTCCGTCGTCGGTTTCGACAGCTAAACTCGCTTCAACACGAGCAAGGAGTTCGGCAGGCAATTGCTCGTTCAAATGTGTCGACGCATAAACCATGAAACGGGAATGGACGTCTTGCCAATGACGCTCCAGAAATGGATCCATGCCTGGAAATGGACTTTTCATAATAAGACTCTTGAATAGCAACGATACTTTCGAGACTCAATCAACTACCAATTCATTCTATCCGAAAACGCTTTTGTTCACAAAATGGGGACTATCTCTGGTCGGAATCCAAGAATAGAGGCAGGGGTTCGAATCCTCAGCGGACTCCTCCGAATTTCCATCCATGTTAGAATAGGCTGTGGAAATCGAACCCAAACTGCAACACTTCCGGTTTTGTCCTAGAGAGACTTCATGCAATCATCGGCCACGGCCATCGATGTCACCGACCTATCGAAAACGTATCGTGAAGGGCTGGTATTTCCCAAGATTCACAACGCTCTTAGTCACGTTTCCTTATCAGTGAAGCGGGGTGAGGTATTCGGACTGCTGGGCCCGAACGGAGCCGGCAAAACCACGCTCATCAAAGTCTTGCTCGGTATTTTGCATCCGAATCAGGGGTCGGCGACCGTGCTGGATTTGCCAGCAGGCAGCAAATCCGCCCGACGCAAGATTGGTTATCTGCCCGAAAACCTAGTTTTCCCACGGCACCATACCGGCCGAAGCGCGTTGTATTTCTACGGCAGGTTGAGCGAAATGAACGACTCAAACATCCGTGCTCGCGAAAATGAGCTTTGGCGACTTGTCGGCCTGCAGGGACGCGAGCACGAGCCTGTTCGACGGTACTCCAAAGGCATGCGCCAACGACTTGGACTAGCTCAAGCCATGTTGCACGATCCGGATCTGATGGTCTTTGACGAACCCACGGATGGCCTCGATCCAATGGGCCGTCAGGAAATTCGCGCCGTTCTGGACCAATTAAAGGAACGCGGAAAAACCGTTTTCCTAAATAGCCATATTTTGCAAGAGGTAGAGCTGGTGTGCGATCGAGTCGCCATCCTGGCTTTAGGGAAACTGCGAGGCATCGGAACAATCGATGAATTGACCGAAAACCATCCGCACGCTAGTAAAGCGACCGTCACTATCGAAGCGATCGGCAGTGCAGAAAAAATTCAAGAGGCAACTCGCGACTGTGCTATTCGGGATTTTTCTACTGTTCTCGACGGCGTTGATTCAACAGACGCTGTGCAACGTTTTGCCATCGATGCTACAGACCAAGCCAATGTGGATCGCGTCATCGATCGATTGCGAGACTGTTCGATCAGTATTTACCGAATGCAGCGATTCCGTCCCAGTCTCGAACAAGTCTTTATGGGCATCGTTAGTGCTGCTACGGCATCTGCTACGACTCCAACTACCTCAGCACAAACTCCGTTCAAGTCACCTCAATGAAGCCCTACTTTGCTGTCCTATACGACAGCTTTCAAGAATCGGTACGATCCAAAGTACTTTGGATCCTGCTTGCCTCGTGGACATTGATTTTGGCTGCGTTGTTTCCTCTCTCTATTTCTCAAGGAGAAAGCTATGCGTTTACCTTTGCGGACATAGAAAACCCTAGACTCATTCTAGACAATCTTGCGTCGGCCTCCGCTGGCAAAGGAACCCGTTCGCAAAAGGCCGTCTACTCCAAACTGGACACGGAATTTCAAGGAATCCTCGTCCAAAGGCAAAACAATAAACGAAGGATTTTCACCGGAATGTTGACCGCAGCCTTCAACAAGCTGCTAACCAACAAGGAACTCTACGACAAAGAAGCGTGGCCAACGGCAGAGCGTCGCAAGGAACTCAATCCGCTCATCGAAAATGAAAATAAATCCGCTGCCGAACTAGAGAAGCTCAACCGCAGTTTGATCGACCTTGCGTTTCCTGGTTACACTAGGTCGGCATCGGGGCAAGCGTCGTGGATCACTTACGGCGGCCTGAAATTGGGCGGCGCCCTCCCGTTTACTGAGCAACTGATCAAGCCATTTATCGAATCGATTATTTTCCCTCTGGTAATGCGGTTGGGACTCGGTATTGCAGCCATGTTTGTTGCAATCATCATCACTAGTCCGATGATCCCAGATATGTTTCAAACTGGCTCATTGCACTTGTTGCTTAGCAAGCCTTTGTCTAGAAACTTGCTCTTTTTAACAAAATTTTTAGGTGGCTGTATTTTCGTTGCCTTTAATATCGTCTTCCTTTTAGTCGGATTATATCTCTATGCTGGCACACAACTTGGTATTTGGAATATAGGGATACTTTGGTGCATTCCGTTGTTTATTTTTGCGTTCATGATATTCTATTCCGTCTCCGCATTCGTTGGATTGATTTGGAAGAACCCGATCATCTGCGTAGTTGTTACGGCTGTGTTCTGGGGTGTTTGCTTCGGTGTTGGCCTGATCCACTTCTATTTCGACTTCTTCCTCCACGTCCAGCCGCAAACACAACGAATCTACGCGATCAACGACACCGTCCTGTTGGCTACACAACAAGGCAGGCTCCAATTCTGGGACGAAGCGTCCAAAGGTTGGAAGACAGCTTACGGCGAAGTCGATGGCCAAAAAGTCATGGGGCCAGTATGGCTTGAAAACGAAAAGGCGATCTACTTTGGCCGACCGCGATTCAATCCATTCGGCATAGGGGGTGGCCAAGGAGCCAAGCTGGAGTTTGCAAGAACGCCTGACCTAGCGGATCCGAGTGACAAAACGTTTTCATCGAAGATTTGGGAAGACGGCCGTATGGATAGCGGGCCAGATCTTCCAGCGGAACCACTTCAAATCATTCCATGGAAAAACACTTTAGCAGTTCTCAATGAGAATGGAATCTTCCGATTCAATCCGGCGGGAGCAGCGGAAGCAGAAGAACGAAAACCCATCGCCGACTTTGTTGGCCGAGCATTCTCTGGCGTTTTTGGCAATAAGTCTTCATCGGTACCATCGGATGTGTTTATAGAATTGGCCCCTAAAGAGTGGAAGCTCGTAAAGCCATTGGATGTTTCTGCCTCTCCCTCGTTCCAACACCTGCTCACCTACTCACGAGCCAAAGTTTGCCGATGGAAGTCGGAAAAGGAAATTCTGAAACGAGAGACAGAACTAGATCTCGATATTCCTCCCGAGACAGTTGCAGCCATCGGTACGAACGACAACAGATGCATCGTATGCCCCAACGGCATGAAGCCATTTGTGATCGATGTCGAAACAATGCAAGTTCAAAAGCAGCTCGACGCAATGGGCGAAGTCACGATCAAACAAATTGTTGCGGACAACAATGGCAACTTTATCATGCTGTCACCCGAAGGCGTGGTTTGGCTTTTCGATTCACTTGCAGATAAAGTCTCCAAGCCATCCCTATCGGGGCAAGGAAAAGTGCATGCGATTCATCTAACCAAGGACGGACAACTTTGGGTGGCTCATAGTGGCAAGAAAGCGGATCTCTGGGACTTGAAAGAGAACTCCTCGAAACGGTCGCTCCGTCCGAAAGCTGATATTACGGAAATGATTTATGGATACATCATCAACCCGTTCTACGAAGTGAATCCGAAACCGGCTGCGGTAAACGAAACGATCGAGTATGTGCTGAAAAACCCGAAGAACAAAAGCCTCGCTGTCGACCGCAATGATCTCGATGCACCGACCATTCAAACCGACCCATGGAGACCGATTTGGACTAACTTCTTTTTCATTGTAGTCATGTTGTCGGTGAGCTGTTGGTATTTGTCTCGCCAGGATTTGTGATGGATTCGAGAGAGCAAAGCGATGTTCTTTTAAGTACTGAATGTCGAATTCGATCGCATTATGTATCGACGCATAAAGCGTCGCTCCAACAGCGAGCGTTTCACGCCGAACTTGATCGAGAAGAACCAAAATCTGAGACCGTAACATGAGCAACAAAGTCGCCTTTCGCTCCGCGAAAGTAGCTCAGAAGACGACGGCAACTTTTGCGGAGCGAAAGGCGACAGATCGCGGCTATGACGCGATTCGAGGAGTCTTTTTCAATGCGATCGTAGAAAATTCGGTACTGGTGCGTTAACTGAGAATGTACTGTGGAGCTATGCCATTATTGGGTGCTCAATTCCATTGCCTGTTCTAGTGGATCCAAGCCCAAGGCGGCTTGCATGGCAGCTAACGCGATATAGAAGTCTCGCTCTGCCTCTAATAGTTTTACTTCGCTGTCGTTGACCTTGATCTCTTGATTTAATAAAAAAAACAGGTCTACCCTGCCTGCTTCGAGTGACCGGCGGAAAATATCTAGGTGATGTTGGTCTGCCTGAGCAACTCCCGGGCGGCTACGACATTCTGTTCGGCAATGTCCAGTCCGTTGCGCGCCGTTCGTAATTGAATTTCGATCTTGTTGCGCTGGAACTCGGCTTTTTGCGAAATCTGCATCAGTTTTGCTTCGGTGCTTTGGATTTTACCCATCGCTTTGCGTCGCTGGATTGGAACCTCACCCGCGACACCAGCTTCCAGTTGAAATTGGCCTTTGTCATTGGTAAGGCGACTGGAACCCTGCCCCATATTCTGAACCGATTGCAATACAAGATCGACGTTAGGTAAAATCTGATTCCGGGCAAGATTCAAATCCCACCGCAACGTCTGACGGTCCAAGTCAATCAACACCATTTCCGGGCGGCCCGCTACCGCTTTCTGAAAATCGGCTTCAAAATCACCGACGGGAACTTTACTGACCTCTGGGAAGTCACTTGGCAACCAATCGGGAGGCGCTAACAGTGGACGGCCCAATTCATCTCGCAGGAAGAGGGAAAGTTTGAATGCGGTGTCGCGAAACTTCTGGCGCGTTTCGTTGACCTTGAGTTGTCTTTCGTAAATACTTTGAGCATTTTGTGAAATGTCTAAGTTCGAAACGGCGCCTGCCGCTTTGGAGCGATCAAGCTGTTCACCACGCTTGACTGCGATCTCCAACAGTCGTTCCTGAGCCTTGACTACGTTTCCGATTTCGACCCAAAACCAAAAAGCAGTGGTTGACTCTAGTCCAGCAGTCAAGATTTGGCTTTGAATTTCCGGTCCGACAGCTTGAAGACGCAGGTTCGCCTGAAACAGTTCTACGCGAGACGGATCGATCGCTCGGCCTTGAAGCAGCGGTTGAACCAATCCCACTTTGAATTCGCCCCCCTCGTTCGTTTCTCGTTCTTTGTACCAAGACTCGTAGTTCCCTCGTCCGATGCGGTATCCTGCGCTGGCATAACCGCCCCACCAGAGTTGTCGAGCCACGCCGATCCCGTTGCGGTAGGTCTCATAAAATCCAACGGGTTGGTTTAGCGAGTAGTACGCGAGTTTCAAGTCATACGCACCCATCGCCGATGCCTGCAGACCCGTCGTCGCACCGGCTTGCAGTCTCGCGATCTCGATAAGAGGAAACGCTCGGTACGTAGAGGCAATCACATCGGACAACTGCAAAGTTTGTCCCATCGATTGTGCCTCCGACTCAGGAGTAGGCTGCGCTTCGAGGACGGTAGCAGAATCGGGCATCGGAACTGAGTCTGGTTTCGCAGAATCAGGCTTTGCGGTTGATTGTGGCTTTGCGAAATCAGGTTTGTTCGAGGAGCTATCTTGATTCCCGCCGGCTTCTCTAACAAATGGGGCAAGTCGGAGGCTGCGACCGTCGTCCGTATTTTCGCCTTGCGAACGCTCTCGCAATCTGCGTTCTAGCTCATCCAATGACGGTCGGTCGCTCGAGGGAGGAATCGCAGCGGAATTGCCTGGTGCCTGAGCTGCGGCGGGGTCGAATGGAATCGAAACACACAAACATAGAAACGCACAAACTATTTGAATTTGGGCATTTTCGGATCTTTCGCCTTTTCCTCGCTTTCCATCGACTTGTCGATGGTGGGTGGAAAACCATTCAACTGACGCCATACCTCAAAGCCTAACGAAACGGTGCTAAGAATTACCCAACCCCTCGCTCTTACACCTTGACGAAGATATCGGCTATCCGGCCATTTTTCTTGCTTCGGATCGTCCGGATCAGGCCCAACTATTATCTTGAAATTTCCTTTGCTATCATCAGACGGATTGATAGCAATCACACGGCCTCCGAAAGTTCCAACAGCCACACTCGGCCATCCCACAAACTGAATGGCTGGCCAGCCATCAAATTGCAGACGAACTTCGTCGCCGACATGGATTAATGGCAGATCGAGTCCCCGCACGTTCAGCTCAACGGCAAGATCGGAGGTATCTGGAATGACCTCGAAGAGTTTGTCCCCTTCCTTGACGGTGTTGGTACCGACTTGGCCAAGGATCGCCTGAATACGACCACTGCTAGGGCTAAGTATTTTTAGTCGGTCTAGCTCGCCCAGTTTGACCAATACGTCCTGAAGTTCTTTCGTGATCGTTGTGATTTCGCTTTCGGATTTTGCTACTTTGGAATTGAGCTCGATGATCTTGGTTTCCACTTCCTTCCGTTTGCTGGCTAACAATTGTTCTTTGCTATTGAGTTCTTCGAACGCTTCGTTCACCGCTTCGTGTGATTCGATTAGCTTCTGCTCTTCAGCCTTTTCTTTATTCACGGATCGTTGGTAAGCGATCTCTGGTTCAGCATCTCCTCGCAATTTCAACGACACTTGCAAGTCTTGCAGAGCTTGGTCGTGAACTCGCAGTTGTGCCTCTGCCTTTGCCTTTGTTTGCCTCCATTTAGACTGCGTAGCCCTCACATCGGCTTCTGCGGAATCGATGGAACGTTCCAAATTGGCCCGTTCTGTGACGACTTGGTCCTTGGTGTTTTGTAAAATCAGTTTAGAAAAGCTTAGCTTTTCTAAAAAAGTTGTTTCCTGCTTCCTCGTGAGTTCTATTTGATCCTTGGAAAAAGCGTCCAGCTCCATAATGACTTCACCTTCCGTGACCAAGGATCCTTCACGCAGGTCCGGTTTCATGGAGCTAACGATTCCCTTTGCAGAACTCGTGACCACCTGTCGTCGAAGTTGGGGTAATCTCGCAACCACCTCACCCTCGCCTCGCGATGTTTGTTGCCAAGGCAAGAAGATGGCAGCCAAAGTCAAGCCAATCAATAATAAGAACGTAACTCTCGCAACGAACCGAGCGAACCAACTCGATCGAACCAAGTGCATGGCAGGGAAACGATCGCCAAGAGACTGGGTTGGTCGCAAACGTATCATCCTACGGGGTTCCGTGAGTGAGAATGCAGGTTTTGCAGGATCTAACTTTGGCGATTGTGACTCGTTAAACATGGTACTAGTGTCCGGAATTTTGAGCAAGCAAATCCATGTGGCCATCGCATTGCTCGATGATCTCTGGATCGCAGGTAGATATAACGATTGTCCATGGCTGTCTTCGATCGTTTAACCGTTCCCAAATTCGCTTTCGCATCTTTGGCGGCAATCGATCCAGTACGCTGTCTATCAATAGCAACCTCGGTCGCGTAGCAATGGCACGAGCTATCATGAGCCGAATCGTTTGGCTACTGCTGAGCGGATAGCCGCCGCTCTGAAGCATCGTCTCCAGTCCTTGAGGCAACGAGAGTGATTCGTCCCAAAGCCCAACGGCTTGCAATGCAGCACGCACTTCCGATGTTGTAACTGAGACTCGATTCAATGAAAGATTCTCCGTGAAAGTACCGCGAAAAATCTCTGGGTCGGAAGCAATTGATACCATCGATCCATCTGCGAAGCGATTCACCTCTCGCGAGTCGACGCCACCTATCTCCACCAAGCCACCCGCAGGAGAGCGAAGTCCACATAGCGTTTGCATCAAGATCGACTTGCCACATTGTCCCTCTCCAATGATCGCATAGCGTTGGCCGCTTTTAATCGTCAAGTTGCCGATATGGATGGCATGATGACCACCGCCGCGAACGCTCAGCGATCGAAACCGAACTTCAACAGGTCCGATGCCAGCGTCCAACGAACGGGATGGTGGCAGAGTTGGCAAATCGATTAAGTGTCCGACTTTGTCGACCGCTGCCATAAGATCGTAGAACGATTCCAACGACTTACCAATCTTGGCAAAGGCCCCCACAACCACAACCACCACCGATACGCTCGCAACCAATTGGCCAATGGTAAGACTACCGGACAAAACAAGCCAAACACCCAACGCAAGCAACGCTGAAATCGAAACGGCGTAGAGCATCAATGCAAAGAGTGTTTGACGCATTAGGATGATGAAGTGACTGCGACGATCCGAGAGGTACTCCACCGTCAAACGATTTGCACGATCCACCACCAATCCACCTCCACCGTGCACTTGAAACGCAGTCGGGTTGCCTATAACGTCTTGTAGCCAATGTGCGAGACGATACTTCACTAAGGATTCTTCGATTGCGGTGCGAACAGCGTTTCCCCCAAGCAAGTAGAGCAAGCCAGTCATGGCTATCAGCAAGACGATATCGAAGGCCAACAAGTACGGACTATAAAGGGCTAACAGCAGGAGCCCCGTTAGGGTCTGAATGATCAGTGACAAGCCCTCAACCAAAAGGGAAGCGGTCGATTTTTGTATCGTCATAACATCAAAAAAACGATTGGCCATTTCAGGTCCATGGATTCCATCCATCGCTGCTCGCTCCAGGCGAGGCAGTCTTTCCGATAGGTCACCAACGACGCGAACAAAGATTCTCCTTTGCAAAATTTCAATGATAAAAAATTGCAGGCCCTTGATAATCGCTGACAATGTGAGAATACCGAAAAGCAGAATCGCCAACCAAATCAATGGTTGCGTCAAGCTTGCAAATCCAATGGTGGTCACCATTTGTTCCACAGCCAATGGAGTAGCAAGATCCAGAACACCGACAACGAATCCGAAAATGACGAGCGACCAAATGTCCCGGGCCTCGAACTTGAGAAGTCTCCACATGCGTCTTTGGGGTGAAATATGCTGATGCTGATGGTGATGATGATCATCGTAATGCGAGTGGTCGTTTAAGACGCGATGGAGATCATCTGGATCGGGTACTTGGTTCGACGCAATGGACTGGCATTCCAGGGAAGGATGTACGACGAAGAAGAGAGGAGACTCCATTCGGTTAACGGTTTGATGCAGCTGGGATTTGGATATCGATTCCGACGTCTTTCCTTTTAAATCAATTTTCGAAACTTCGGAATGCCTAGCCGCAATATCCGAAAACACCCACGATGCAGGTTTCAATGCAGATCGCTGGACAGCGGCAATCGAAAAAGCATCTAAAAGCAACTCCCAAATCTCGGGCGATGTCAGCTCGACTGGCGCAAGCCGGATTCCAATACTTTGGGCAGCTCGCATAATAGCGACGGTCAGAGCATCGCTTTGCTCTGTGTTCGCATCGATTTTCGCGTCGTTGAGAGCTTGGAGTATTTTTGCGTTCTCGGTCGGAACCTCCAATCGAACGGAAAGCTCGGCGAGCATCCCTCGGAGGATCTCCTTGAGAAGCCCTCCGGCTCTGGAATCGGGAATTTCAAGCAACATTCAAATTCTTTTCTCAAGCATGGATTGGTATTGGCTAGGACGACGCTGATCGATTTGCAGGCCATAACCCACGACATTATTAGGCGCATTTCAACCCTAAAAAGCGTTTTCAACAACAAAAGGCAGTGAATTGTCCAAGATTGGGAAGTCAAAATTGCGTAATATCCTCATGTAAGCACCTAGGCATCGGATCGACGATTATCCTATAAATCCTCTAGATCCATGTTCATTTCTTCGGTTGTGTCGAGAATTCAGGCTCTTAAAGTATAATGGAGGCCCGGGACGGAAAGGGCCTTTTCTTCTCCTGTTCATCCCCCGCCTGAATAAGACGCCTGTATCATCCTGATGTACTAACTTTTACCATTAAGTCAGTGTCGTGAGGGTGATAGATTTCTGGGTGATATTGGCTCAATTCATGGCCTTTAGCGTAGTATGCTGAATGAGTTTTCGAGCCTGCTTTTCAAACTCATCAAGCCGTCCCTGCAATGCCATGGACAGCTTAACCCCTCCTGCATCCATCGGGACGTTTGCGCCGCTCCAACCGCGACCGACAATGCTGAGCAAAGTATTGCTGAAAGGAAACAAGGAATCGTGGATCGCATAGTCATTTTAAAATAGGTTTTCGATAGCATGTCATGTCACGGTTGGGCTTTCTTCTTTGTTTTTCGATTCGGTTGCTCGTCTGTTCCGCCGACACGGGGCGAGAGATACTGGTCGAATTTGTCTCCCTGCCCGAGTGCGCGCGGGTCTTCCTGTCGTTTGAGTTCGGATATGAGTTTCTCGCGTAAGGCAACGACGCTCGAGGCGAAGGCGGGATAGTCGGCAAGGTTGGCCACACAGTCGGGATCTTTGCTTAGGTCGAACAACTGTTCAGCGGGTCGTTTGCCGAAAGCATGCTGCCAGAAGGGATCCTTCTCGCCGCTTTCCGTCGCGAGAGTTTTGCTCGGACTGGCGTCGGTGTCCTTCGTGCCCAGTTCGGGATTGCCACACGGCCAGCGGTCGGGTGCGAAGTTGTGGACGTAAAACAAATTTCCGCTGCGAATCGCGCGCGCGGGATAGCCGAGACCCGCCGGCGAACCGGGTCGGGCAAGCACATCGTTGCGCTCGCGGCCGACGATGACTATGGCGCGTTCGCCTGTCGCTTCGTTGCGGAGCAAATTGGTGAAACTGCGGCCGGTGACGGGCGACATTCCCTGTGCCTCGCCATTCACGCCGAGCAATTCGAGGAACGTCGGTGCGAGATCGATGAAGGTGATGAACTCGGCAACGCGGCGGCCCGGTTTCTCGATGCCCGCGGGCCACGTCGCGATGAACGGAATGTGATGCGCATCGTCGTAGGTGTGACCCTTCACTCGCGGAAACGGCATGCCGTGATCCGAGGTGACAATGATCAAGGTGTTCTTCGCCTCGCCGCTGGTTTCGAGCGCGGCGAGCAACGAGCCCACCTGCGCGTCGTAGGCTTCCACCTCGATCGCATAGTCGAGCATGTCGCGACGGATGAGATCGTTGTCGGGCCAATAGGCGGGCACGCGATCGATGTCCGAGGGTTTCTTGCCGGCGGCGATGCCGGAGTCGTGCTTGTAAGAGCGGTGCGGATAATGACTCCCGAACCAGTAGAAGAACGGCCTGCTCGGCTCTCGCTTTTTCAGAAACGTGGTGAGGCCGGCGCCCGGATTATCTACGTCCTTGCCACCGCCACCCAGGGCGAAGTCACGCTGACTGCCGTCGATCTGTTTCGCTTCGCCAGGGCCCCAGGTCTTGCCCGCACCGCCGGTTTGTATGCCGGCCTTCGCGAGCGCTTCGCTGAAGGCCATGAACTTCGCGGGGAAATAGGGCTGATGATTCGCAGCGTCCTCAAGCTGCCACGGATTGCGACCGGTGAGGATGGCAGCGCGGGACGGTGCGCACTTCGAAGTCGGTGTATAGGCGTTGTCGAAAACCAAGCCCTGCTTCGCGAGGCTGTCAATGTTCGGCGTCTTCACCCAATTGCAGCCATACGCTTCGCCGAAATGACGCGACGCATCGTCCGCGATGATGAAAAGGACATTGGGCCGGGACCGTGTTGTCTCCGTCGCTTGCACGGCAAACTGTTGAGCTAAGAGAATAGCGAGCAGCGAGAGTAAGAGAGCGGTTCCGTTCAGTAGATTCGGTTGGTTCATAGTTTGATTCGGTTCATAGAGCGGAGTTGATTCGTCACTGCAGGAGACCGGCACGGACGCAGTCGCCGGGAATGGACGGCGAGAGCAGCGGTTGCCCACGATAAAGGCTATCACCCGGGTGGAACCAGGGGGGTATTTGTCATTAGTTATTTGCCATTTCTCATTTACTATTTTGAATGTTTCGTAGGAGAGGATTTGAACCAAAGTCTTTGAGGATAGCTTTCATTGTATGCTTGGCCAACAATTAAAAATAGAAACCTCTGCGGTCTTCCAATCTCTCGCGGTGCAAGATCATTCAAATAGACTGATATACTTCGTTTTTCGCGAAGGAGTCACTTTGAACCGCCACAGCCACTTTGGAAATAGCCTTATTCATAACTACCATGAATTCTATGTCCGCACCCACCATTCGCTTCGACGACTTTCTCAAAGTCCAACTCCGTATTGGGAGGATTCTCGAAGCCCGAGTATTCGAGGAAGCTCGCAAACCAGCCTACGCGCTGAGTGTCGATTTTGGCACGAAGATCTTTGTTCAACTCAAAACCTGTCCCACTCACTTGAATCAATATCGCAAATCTCTCCAAAAGGGATCTAGCAAAAACCGATCGAACCTACTTACTTGATTATCGACGAGTCCAATAGTAAAACAAATTGAATATTGGGTTGCGACACATTGGTAATCTCTAACTAAGGAATTCATTAAGTGAATTCGAAGATAGTGCGATGATGAAGATCATGGGCAAAGCAGGCGTTGGCGTTTTCCCCGTGACTGCAGTCATTCGCCAGGAGGTCCAAAACATGTACCGAGTCGAGACGATCGCCAAGATTCCAGGGGCTACGGAGCGGTTCTACGCATTATCGGTTGAACGCAAAATCAAACATCCGGCCGTGCTTGTGATCTCGGACGTCGCTCGAAAAAAGCTGCAGTACCGGTAGTGTAAACCTCAGTCGTTTTGCGACATAAATTCCTTCCCACGGGTTGGAAGCCTCGGACACACTTTTTCCGCACTGAGAAAGAGTCAATGTGGTGTTGGAGTACAATCGGTTTCAGACGCTACCAACTGCCATGCGATGCTGTCGTTAGCACGAAAGGGGATCACGATATCGTCGTTCATTGGAATCAACGATGCTACTCGCCAGGGTTTCTTGACCAACGCAATACGGGATTCGTTGCGGGGCAAACCGTAGAAATCGGCACCGTAGAAGCTCGCGAAGGCTTCGAGTCGATCCAACGCATCGGCTTGCGCAAAAACTTCCACGTAGAGTTCGATGGCCGCCTGGGCAGTGTAGATACCGGCACATCCGCAGGCGGACTCTTTGTCACGACGACGGTGCGGTGCACTGTCTGTGCCAAGGAAAAATCTCGAGTGGCCGCTTGTAGCCGCCTCGATCAACGCCCGCCGATACGCGTAGACACGTGTTCGACCACGACGCGCAAGCCGGAAAATCGTCGTGTGACTGGGGCGAGTTGACGGTCAAGGAAGACTGCCTCACGGTCGAATACGTCGATGTCAGGATCCGTCATCTCGGCATGAACTAGCAACGGTAGCCCATGTTTTTCCACCGCTTCCAGCGTTTCTTCCAACGCGTGTGAAGAGGAGGGTTCGTGAAGATCGCTCAATGTCTTTCGAGTCACACCAGCCAAGAACTGCTCTAAATTGTAGATGGTAGAAGTCTGGTGCGCGTACTTTTGAGCGATCGTTTCGCCCTGTTCCGTCAAACGCAGGTCGCCACACAACGTACCATCGGAAAGCGCCCGGACAAAGCGATCCGTCGGTCCAGCACCACGACTGATCGTACCTCCGCGTCCATGAAAGAAACGTACGTGAACTCCGTGCTGCTGACCTATCGCCGACAATTGATTTTGAGCATGACGCAACTCGACGAGGCTGGACATGATCCCGCCGTCTTTGTTGCTATCGCTGTAACCGATCATGATTTGTCCGGATGGACGAGGAGACTTGAGTTCGTATTCGAAAAATTGGATTCGCTTATCTTTCGGCAATTGCGAATAGTTGGTTTCCGGTACCCGTGGTAAGGCAACCGGCCAATAAAAACGCACCAACGAACCCACAGCAGTTCGAGAAATGCTAGCGATACAATGGATCTGCCCGCAATGCTAAATGTCGTTTCGAATCGTGGATTTTCATATCGCTGGCGTTTTTCGAATTGCTTTAGCGCACTGGTTAGGATGCTGGCCGCTTCCGTTTTTGGCGGAAGGCCCTTAAGCTGTTGTCACCAAGGAGTATGTAGAGGGCAAACCCCGCAAAGCGGAAACGCTGTTTGGTTGGAATCGCTATGCCGTTACTCTCGACGTCCGGTTCGAAAAGTCCTTCCAATCAAGAAGGTTCCTCAAACCGATGCAATCTTTAGCAACGTTCAGGCAGCTCACCAACGGGCCGCGAACGGTGGAGCGTCCGGATAGTTCCCCACCATTGCATTCAATGAATTTTAGACAATGAAAAGTCCAAGGCCTGTTTCAGCCGTCGATCCAAATTCGAGTGAGTTGAGCCACGCGCATAACGCATTGCAGGATTGGCAATCTCGGTAGGACAGTCGATTCACGCGAAATAAC
>CAMDKL010000113.1 GCA_945900945.1 Pirellula staleyi DSM 6068 | reverse complement strand
TATCGATCCATCAAGGCGACAAACCGTTCGTTGTGTGTTGGCTCGAGTAAATGCATCATCTCGTGGACGACGATGTATTCCAGGCATTCTTGTGGTTTCTTAGCTAGATCGGTATTCAAGCGGATGCTGCCGGTTATTGGATTACAGCTTCCCCAGCGTGTCCGCATGCGTTGGACATAGAATCGAGCTACCTGGACGCCTAGCCGTGGCTCCCATTTGGCGATCAATGCCGGAGCGGCTTGCTTGACAAGACCTCGATACCATTCTTCAACGATTTCCTGCCGCCTGGCTTCCGCTGTGCCCGGTCGGACATGCAGCACCATCTTGCTGTGTTTGAGTAAGACGGACGGTGGTTCATCGCGCTCGATCACAGACAGAAGATAACGCTTGCCCCAAACGTAATGGCTTTCGCGTTCGAGGTATTCTCGCGGCGACTCACGTTCTTGGTCGAGCAGCTTCTTTTGCTGCTTTTTTATCCAGTCCAGTTTGGAGATAGCAAACACGCGAATCGTGTCTAGGTTCATCCGCTGTGGCGCAGCAATCCGCACTCGACCCGCTGGAGGATGAACACTCAAATGAACATTCTTGATGTCCTTGAGCACCACTTCGGCTTCGATCTTTCCGAGCATGATCTTGGTAACCATCAATATTCGCTTTGCGCCTTGATGATCAAGAAGATCCGCTCTACTTCATCGACATTCTTGAGAACGCCGTACAACGCGGCTTTGATTACCTGCTCGCGAGATTGTATGCCTCGCCAGCCATCGGGTCTGACTTGACGGACGACTTGGTCGATTTCCAGCGCCAGTTGCAGCTCCTTATCGTCATCCTGGTTGTAAGCGGCTGGCGACTCGCTGACCTGTCCGGCACAGGCAGATCGCAGATTGTTGTACAAGGCTCGTTTGCCCGGCGTATCGAGCGTGACAGGGGTGGATTCGGCAAAACCAGCCTCAACCTTTTTGGCAAGTTCCGCGATCCGCTTCAAATAAGCTTCGTACTCAATCGCCTTCGATTTTCGTGCCGCGATAATCTCGTCCAGCAATGCCGACATCTTTTCGTAATATGCGGGGTCGTTCAGATGTTCCTTGATAATTTTACGGCGTACGTTGTTTTCAATGGTCTCGGCAATTGCCCCCTTGTTTCCCTTTAGCCCGCCCAACTGCTGGGCGATCGCGGCGGCGATACCGGTCTTTACGATCAGATCGAGCAGCCCCATGTTGTCGAATGGCGAGATCTTCCGTGGCTCGTCGGCTTGCACATAAGTATCAATCAGGTGCCGCATGTCAGCCTCGTAGGCTTTCATATCCAGCGATTCTCCGCTGGCGAGTCGCACGATTTCCCGCACTTTCAAGTAATGATTCTGCTGTTGCTTGATCCGAGCTATATCGGTGTTGCTGTAGCCTGCGTCGTCTAGCTCGTCTGCGATATTTGCGTAGGCGCGCACGAGAGCTACCGTTCCCTTGTAGAGTGCCGCGCGTTGCGGTTCGCGATCCTTGAGGTCGGAAGTAATCTCGGTATTGCCGCAAAAGTAATGAATGTGCTCCAGTTCGCCTTTGGGCGGATCCACTGGCTCACACAGTAGGGCGAGAGCCTCCAGAGCACTATCGAGCCGCTCCTTGCCTTTCTGCAGCCGATCTTGCACCAGTACCGTGGGATCGGCACCGCCGCTACTGTCGTCAATATCCGACGTATACACCGCGATCGTTTTCTCGACCTTCTTGAACAGATCCTTGTAGTCAACGATGTAGCCGAAATCCTTGTCGTCGCCATCCAACCGGTTCGTGCGGCAAATTGCTTGGAACAAACCGTGGTCCTGCATCGACTTGTCGATATACAGGAATGTGCAAGGAGGCGCGTCAAACCCGGTTAGAAGTTTATCAACCACAACCAGCAGCTTCATATTCGCTGGCTCTTTGATGAACTTGCTCTTGGCAAAGTCCTCGTAGGTTTCGGTCTTGGTCTTACCCGGCTTGGCATCGACGTTCTTGAGCAACTCCGTGTAGGTGTTGTAAATGAACTGCTTGTCGGTCTCGGTGTTTGCGCCAACTTCCTCCTTGGTCACGTCTTGGGCTTGCGGGTTGTACGAGGTAACAATTGCGCACTTGCCTTTGAGCGGCGTTTTCTGGAACACCGTGAAATACTTGGTCGCCTCGTAAATGCTGGACGCAACCAAGATCGCATTGCCACGTTCATTGGATAATCGCGGCTTGACGCTGAAATCAAACACGATGTCGCTAACGACTCGCTCCATACGGGATCGCGAGCTAAGCACCGCTTGCATCGTTCCCCACTGCTTTTTGAGTTCGTCCTTTTGCCAGTCGTTCAGCCCCCTGGTTTTCGCTTCAAACCACTGGTCGATTTTTTCCTGTGAACTCAGACGCTGGTCGATGTCGCGAGCTTCGTAGATCAAATCCAGGACGACATCGTCCTCGACCGCCTCGCTGAATTTGTAAGTGTGGATGTATCCACCAAAGACCTCCAGGCTGGTCGCCTTGTCTTTCTTGAGTAGCGGTGTACCGGTAAAGCCAATAAACACGGCATTAGGCATCATCGCCGTCATGACTCGATGCAGCTTGCCGCCTTGCGTGCGATGGCATTCGTCCACGAATACAAACAACTCACCAACTGTTGGGCTGGGCTGGGCTTCCAATTCCTTAATGAACGCATCGAAGTCATCGACATCTCGCCGTCCGAATTTATGAACCAAGGAGCATAGCAAGCGCGGTTTGGCTTGCCCTAACTGCGTCATCAAATCGCGTCCGCTGTTCGTCCGTTTGATCGGTTCGCCGGCTTCCCTAAAGACTCGCTCGATCTGCTTGTCCAATTCATCGCGGTCAGTGACGATGGCGACCCGGGCATTGGGGTTGTTTTCCAGTATCCACTTGGCGAGCAACACCATCACAATGCTCTTGCCGCTGCCCTGCGTGTGCCAGATGATGCCGCCCTTGCGCTGGCGCACATGCTCCTGAGCCGCTTTAACACCGAAGTATTGATGGACACGCGGCAGTTTCTTAACACCGCCATCGAACAGTACGAAATCGTGGATCAACTCGATCAGCCGAGCTTTCTGGCAGAGCTTCAGCAGGTACTTATCCAATTTGAAGCGGCTATCGTCTTGTTCGTCCTCTTTCCACTTCAGAAAGAATTTTTCTTGCGTGCCGATCGAGCCGTATTGGAGCCCTTCGGAATCGTTCCCGGCAAATACGAATTGAATCGTGCTGAAGAACCACTGGTTGAACTCTGAAAGTTGATTCGAGAGGTTCTGACGGATTCCGTCGCCAATGGTGACACGACTGTTTTTCAGTTCCAGCACCGCGATAGCGATGCCGTTGATATACAGCACCAGATCGGGGCGACGCTCCAGACCGCCTTTCAGCGTGACTTCCTCGACGATAACAAAGTCGTTTTTTTCTGGCTCGCGCCAATTGATCAGATGCACCGTCTCGGTGACTTGGCCCGCTTCCGTTCTGACTGGAACGCCGTACCGCAACAGGTTGTAGACCGCTTGGTTGTTGTCGTACAGCGAGCGGTTGTGGTTGTCGGCTTCGGTGCGCAGGAGGTAGATCGCTCGACTTACTTGATCCGGGCTATAGCCACATTTACTGAGCCATGGCGCGAGCAGCGATTCCTCGATGTTGCTGTTGCCAGCGCGATCAGTCCAGTTGCCCAAGAACCGATACCCCAACTTCTTGTGAAACAATTCAATAATTCGATCCTGGGTATACTTTTCGGATTTGCCAACGCTCATTTCAAAACCTCCCAGTGTCCACCCTTGGCGGGACCGACGCGACCGATGATTTCTTGTTCGCGGAGTTCTCGCACTAGTCGTTCAACCGTTCGTTCGGTTCGTCGAAGTTTTACCGCAATTTCAGCTATCGTGATTTCAGGGGAAGCTCTCATAAGTTCGACGATTTTCCCCGACATTTTCCCCGACATTTTCCCCGACATTTTCCCCGACATTTTCCCCGACATTTTCCCCGACATTTTCCCCGACATTTTCCCCGAAGTTTTCCCCGAAGTTTTCCCCGAACTTTCTTCCAAATCACCTGCGTTTTCCGTGGTCGGGCGGGCAATCGTCAGCACAAACCCGTCGCGGTACGAAAATGTTGGTTCAGGCAGCCCGTTTTCGCGGCACTGTCGGATCATATCGCCAGTTCCGGTACCCATCCGCTCGATGTATTGCGTCAAGTACATCGGCTCCGCGATCAGTGGATTGTGGGGGACGGAATTGTGCGGATGGCGCAGAGACTCGAACGTCAGACTATCAGGCAATCGCCCTGGGTTAGTGATCTCAAGGCGATCCGCGAAAAGCATCACTTGCACGCTGGCGTTGCTGGCATAGTCGCGATGTGCCACAGCGTTGACGATACCTTCGGCAACCACGTCGCGCGGTATCTCGTACGTTACCGGTGCTTGGGCGCTCTTGGATCGCGTGCCCACTTGCGCTGCGATCTTCGACATCACAAAGTCGATCGCTTGGTCAACCAACTGAAACACCGTCCCCTTGTAGGTCTGGTACGAGGGTATCGGTTTGGCAACTTCGGTTCCATGGAAATGAGCGCACTTGATCTCAGACGTTGGAAAGAACTTTTGCGGCTTCTTACTAAATAACATCACCGCCGCGTTGGTCGGTCGCCCCGCGTCAATCAAATCCAGATGCGACAACAAATCCAATGGCGCAGTGGACTCGGGCAATGGAAAATTGCGAGCGTAACGCGCTTGACGGATGAAGGCCTGCATCGCATCTGCATCGAGATCCTCAAGCGTCGCCTTAAGACAGGGCGCTGCATCCCAGGGACCGACGCTAATCAACTGGTGCTCAACAAGGTAATCGACCAGTGAGGCGTAAACAGCGGGAGTAAGCGTCGCGAGATCCTCAAAGCGTCGGCGGATCAGTTCATTTCCGGCACGCCCAATGAGCGCTCGCATCTTGGGATGCTTGTCCTTGTCGCTCGCCCCTTTGACATAAATCAACCGAGTCTTGCTTTGCTCAGTTGCAACATTGAATTCACGCTCAGTTGGAGACAATCCTGCCGAATCTTCCCAGCCGTATTCGTTTGCGAACAAACCCAAGTAAATATCGCAGTCATGGACTTCCTGAAGATAGACTTCGTCAGCCCGCCTGTCGGCGGCAGGCAAGTCCTCAAACAAAAAGACATCGAAGAATTGCTTCAATAATGGATCAGCGCCAATGTAATCGCGCAAGCCAACTCGCACCGACGCCAGCTCCTTTTGCACGCTGCTCAAAAAGATGCGACGCCGCTTCATATCAGTCGAATCCTACCTGTGAGGAGCTCTTGCATCATCCCCTGCTTAATTTGCCGAGCCTTGCACAGCTTCGTTTCGAGCTTGGCGATTTCGGTGTCCATGTCGGACAAGGCGGTCGCGATCGCTTCTTGCTCGGCTTGCGTGGGGGGAAGCGGGATTTGCATCCGCGCAATCATTTCCCTTCGAACTGAATCAACCGATGACTTTGCAGTCATTTGCATGATGCGGGCGTAAAAATGTCTGCTGAAGTAGAGGAAGAAAAAATAGCCGTTCACACGTTCACGGAAATCCGACATTCTGTAAACACGTTGATGTGTGTCAAATCTTCCGTTGATATAGTGGAATACTTTACCAGTTCCAACTCCGTCACCGGCAGTCAAGACTGCCTCTCCATCGAATGAGTAGCTGTTGATTCGTTCGACAGTCTGAGAGCGAACGAAGAAAGGGTATTTTCCGTCATCAACTCGATCTTGGGTATTTCGAGACCCAGTTGTAATGTGAGCAATTTCTTCAATCAATGCAATTTTCCAATCCTTCGGAATCAAACCGACTTCCGTTTGCTTGCAACCTGGCTTGACTTCAAACCCGGGCAGTCGTCGTTTGCTGGTGAGCAGTTCCTGCATCGCACCTTGTTTGATCTGCCGCTTCTTGGCGATCAGTTGCTCCAGCGATTCAATCCACGCATCCGCATCCGACAACGCCGTCGCAATCGCTTCTTGCTCGGCAAGGGTCGGGGGAAGTGGGATTGGGAGGAACTTCAGCGATCCTGCGTTTACGTTCTTTTGCCCTCCTCCAATTTGGTTTTGGTCAAAGTATCTTTGTCCAGCTTCAGAGTTGATAAAGCTACAAAGGTACGCGGGATGGACAGAATCGCGGCGAGGTCGCGTAATTAATGTTGTAAAGCTTTGCGCACCTTCGTAATGTTCTGGAACAACGCAGGCTGTTCCTGGATAACCGGTTCGCGCTGTTAGTAAGTCACCGGACTTCAGACGCTTGTTGCGGTAGGTTTCTTCATTTTCCTCGGCAATAAATAACACGTCCGAATCATCCAGAAATCCACGCTTTATGTTTTGATACGCATGAGTCGCGGCACTTGCAATTCCGATCATAATTTTGTCAGCCAGCATGTAAAGAGACTTAATCTCCCACTCCTCGGGGACGATCCCAACTTCGGTTTGCTTGTACCCGCGTTTCACTTCCATGCGAATCCCATCCTTTCCAGATGGCTATTCACTTTGGCTTCGAGTTCGGTAACTCGGTTCGTTACTTCGGGCAACGCCGATTCATAACGCTCGGCAAGTTCCTTGACGCGCTGCGTTAGCTGCTGGCTGATGCGATCCATTTCGCTATGGATGGCAGCGTCGAGCGTTGCCAGCCACTTGTTGTCCACGACCAACGTCTTGACGTCGGCTTCGTCCAGCTTGGCGTACTGAGCATACGCCTTGGCATCGAGAGCTGCTTCCGCATCCTTGATCTGCTTCTTCAAATCCGCTTCCTGCGTATTCAGCTTGAGCCAATCGTTAATCACTGCCGCTTCGTCTTTCGCTTCTTTGTCGCCTTTGATTTCCTTGAGGCGCTCAGTCACGTTGGCTTTGTTGACCTTGTCCAGTTCCGATAATAAGCCTTCTTCGCCGCCATGTTCTTCCTCGATCTCAGTCAGCTTGCTGGTAACGCTCTCCAGTTGGGCGCTAAGAGCATCGATCGCCGCTTGCTCCTTCGCAAAATACTTGGCGACGATCATCGGCTTGGGAACCAGATCACAAGCCCAACCCTTGTCCCGCTCCTTGCCTTTCTTGTCCGTCTCGATAACGCGGTACGGTTCAGCTTTCCAGCCATCGGCAGCGATTAAGTAGCAATCGTCCTGCATCACTGCCGACCAGTAGTCCAGCAAGTGCTGGTAGATGTCGTAGGAGTCGATCAGCGGCTTTTCCAGATAGTGTTTCAGCAAGCCTTCGGCGAGTGCGGCGATCACTTCCTTGGGATGACAACCTATTGCCAATTCCTTCAGTTTCTTGGACGACTTCTTTCGCCAAGTGTCGAAATGCTCTCCCATCTCCGCGATGAATGTAGCGAACTCGGGATGGTCGTAGATCGCGGTCTTAATGTCGGACTTGTCACCTTTCAGATTGACGTATCCGTTGCGATTTTTCTTAAACAGCGATTGCTGCAAGCCTGGACAGACCGCCCAATAGCGATCCAGTGCTTCGACATCGGCTTGGGGAATGCCGCCTTTCAAATGTCCTTCGATGTCTTGCCGATCTTCGACTTGTTGGCTGTCGATGTAACGCGGCAGATTGAGGTTGAAGTCGTTCTTCTCGATCTCGGCAACTGGAACCATGCGTGAATACTTGGCAACCTCTTGCTGTTTATTGAATACATCGACGATCTTGTGGATGTCCTGGTCGCGGAGTCGGTTCTTGGGACCATCTTTGGTAAAGCCAGCGCTGGCATCAACCATAAAGATCCCCTTGCGAGCTTGAGCGTGCTCCTTGTCGATGACGATGATACACGCCGGAATGCCGGTGCCGTAAAACAAGTTGGCTGGCAAGCCGATGATCCCTTTGATGTAGCCCTTGCGAATCAGATTGCGACGGATGTCGGCTTCGGCATTGCCACGAAACAACACACCGTGCGGCAGAATACAGGCTCCCTTGCCGGTACTCTTGAGCGTTCGCACGATGTGCAGCAAGTAGGCATAATCGCCCTGTTTAGCAGGCGGAACACCGAAGCCAGTGAAGCGGTCGAATTGATCGTGCAGCGGATCTAGCCCTGTGCTCCAGCGCTTGTCGGAGAATGGAGGATTGGCGACGACGAAATCAAAGGTCTTAATTGCATCACCGTCTTTGAACTTGGGATCGGTCAGCGTGTTTCCCTGGACGATCAATGCCGTGGGATTGTTGTGCAGGATCATGTTCATCCGCGCCAAGCCGCTGGTTGCGGCGTCCTTTTCCTGCCCATACAGCGTGACCGGCGTGCGTGCTTCGTCCGCCACTTTCAGCAGCAGCGAACCGGACCCGCAAGTCGGGTCGCCGACCGTGGTGTCCGCGCTGGTTTTCGCACTTCCGATACCGATGATCTTCGCCAGGATGCGGCTGACCTCGGACGGGGTGAGAAACTGCCCTTTGCTCTTGCCGCTCTCGACCGCGAAGTGTCGCATTAGGTATTCGTAGGCATCGCCCAGAATATCGTCGCCATCCGCGCGGTTCTTGGAGAAGTCGAGCGACGGGTTTTCAAAGATCGCGATTAGGTTGCTCAGTCGATCAACCATCTCCTTGTCGCTGCCCAGCTTTGTTGCGTCGTTGAAGTCCGGCATATCGGACAGCTTGTTGGCGCTGGCGAGGGGAGCGATGATTTTCTTGTTGATCTGGTCGCCGATATCCTTCGTACCCTTCAGCGCGACCATATCCTTGAAGCTTGAGCCAAGCGGAATCGTAATCGGCGCATAGGGCAGCCCGGCATACTTGTCGCTGACGTATTTAATGAACAGCAACACCAGCACATAGTCCTTGTACTGACTCGCATCCATCCCGCCCCGCAGCTCATCGCAGCCAGACCAAAGTGATGAGTAAAGCTCGGATTTCTTGAGAGCCATGTGGACGTCTTCCTTGCTGCACGTGTTACTTGGTGACCTTGATCGGTCGAGCGGTCTTCTTCAAGAAGGCGTCTAGGTCACTTCGTTTAAATAGTCGGTAGCCATTCGCCGGATTCCGGTGCATCTGTATGTCGCCACGCGCAGCCCATTTGCGAATCGTGTTGTGGTGGACGCCGAGGTACTCAGCCGCCTCTGAGGTGTGCATGTATTCCGACAATTTGGTCATGGTCTTAGCCTCGGTTCGTTGGGGGCGAATTTCACCAGGGAAGTAGCCTAACAAACCCTACACGGTTTGAACACCACTCGGCCATTCTTGGCGAATTTGGGCCACCCATCGCTTGGGCTGCTGCGAAGTTCCTGGATGGCCGAGCCCAAAAAAAACGCCAGCCAAGAACAATGTCTTCAATTTGTGACATGATGTCACAGAATCAGCCATCAACTCGGCAAACAACCGCCGAACTTCGTCGATCGAGAGCTGCTCACCGTTACGTGAAAGTCTTGACAATCGAACAGCGTACAAACAACCTTTGATCCCTTCCCCTCGCGCGCGCGGGGCGATATTCTTCCCACCTTTGTCCAGCCTTCCGATACGTTGCCCCTTCCGTGCTAAAGACCTTGCATTCGACGCTCCGGCGTGCCAAACCGGTGCGAGTTGGTCATGTGACACTTTGCTTTTGTTTTAGGACCACGTCATGCCCGTCATTCCGGTGGCCCGGTCGCCGCGGACCGCTATTCGCTCATTGATGTTATCGGCGAACGAGGCATGTCATTTTTCGACTTTATTCCCGGTGCGGTGGTTTGTAATGCATGGATTTTCATCGCATATTCCTCGTTGTTGCCGATTTCACGGCGGAGTTTCACTACAATAGTCAATCTGGGCCGATACCGTTTCTTGTGGTAGCCATTATGCAAAAAATAAAGAAATCCCCACATGCCCGTCGATCCGTTTGAAACCCAGTCACCAGACCAGCCAGTTCCACACGGTGTTGGCAATGAAACGAACGCCCTGCCCCAGAATATTGGCCGGTTTCGAATTGAGAAGATTCTAGGCCAAGGCGGATTCGGGGTCGTTTACCTCGGTCTTGATGACCAGCTGCAACGCAAAGTAGCTATCAAGGTACCCAAACCACAATTCGTCCAACGTGCCGAAGATCGCGAACTTTATCTTAAGGAAGCTAGAACCGTTGCTGGCTTGGAACATCCCAATATCGTTCCAGTTCACGAAGTCGGGAGCACACCGGAGTTCCCCATCTACATCGTCTCGAAGTTTATTGTCGGAAACGACCTCGCCGCACACTTAAAGAGTAAATCTCCCGTTTACCAGCAAGCAGTCCAGTGGATGATCGATATCGCGGATGCGTTGCGTGAAGCTCATCGCAAAGGTTTCGTGCATCGGGATATCAAACCTCAGAACATTCTCGTTGATCAAGACGAACGGGTCTATCTGGTTGACTTCGGATTAGCACTCGCCGATCAGGACGTTGGCAAGCGGCTACCTGCTGGCGGCACACCGGCTTACATGAGCCCAGAGCAAGCTCGCGAAGAAGGCCACCGTGTCGATGGACGCAGCGATCTATTCAGCCTTGGGATTCTCTTTTATGAAATGCTCTGTGGTCGCCGACCCTTCCAAGGTAATTCGCATATCGAATTATTCGAGCAAATCACGGACTTAGATCCGAAACCACTGCGTCAATGGGTGGACTCAGTACCGCAGGAACTTGAACGGATCTGTTTCAAGATGCTCGCCAAGCGCAAGTCGGAGCGCTATTCGAGCGCCAAGGATCTTGCTGACGACTTAAAGGTGTTTTTGACGAAGTCGTCGGTCGATTTGCATTCTGGGGAGTCCACCCGAACTCCAGTAGCGAGTCCGTCTAGTTCGAACATCACCAAGGGAGCAAATTCGGATGCAACGCCGATCACGTCAACGCCCACATCGGATTCGCGGCCGCTGAAAATAGTACCCAAGGGACTACGATCATTTGATCATCGGGACGCTGCTTTCTTTTTGGAACTATTGCCTGGAGCCCGCGATCGGGATGGACTACCGGAATCGGTTAGATTTTGGACGTCACGCATCGAGGAGAGGGATGCGGATCAGACATTCGTCGTCGGATTGGTATATGGTCCATCTGGATGCGGCAAGTCATCGATGATGAAGGCTGGGCTACTGCCGAGGCTTTCGCCAGACGTCACGGTCATATATTTGGAAGCAACGCCGGACGATACCGAGCGAACACTACTGACCTTGATTCGCAGAAGGCTCGACAGCAAGGAAGCCGACACGACAAAGAGCCTAGTCGACTTACACCATGAAGTTCGGCGTGGCCGAATACTGCCGCGTGGGAAAAAGCTTTTAATTGTCATCGACCAGTTTGAACAGTGGTTGTTCGCCCATCCCAAAGCTGCAGGTGAACCCCTTTTGGAATCACTCCTGCAGTGCGATGGTTCGCGTGTTCAATCAATCGTTATGGTGCGTGATGATTTCTGGATGGCTGCCACGCGGTTCTTTCGCGAGCTCGATATCCGACTGGTCGAGGGAACCAATTCGGCTGCGGTCGATTTATTCAGTATCAGTCATGCGGAGCGGGTATTGAAAGCTTTTGGACGTGCCTTCGGTACGCTCGAATCGGACGGCAAGGAGGACAAGCAAGATCACAAGGAATTCATCACTGAGGCCGTGAGTGGATTGGCGGAACAGGGCAAAGTGATTTCGGTACGTCTTTCGTTGTTTGCCGAAATGATGAAAGGCAGGCCGTGGACACCGGAATCGTTACGCGAGGTAGGTGGAACAACGGGTGTTGGGGCCACCTTTCTGGAGGAGACCTTCTCGGCATCGGGAGCACCTCCGCAGCATCGTTACCATCAAGAGGCAGCCAGATCGGTCTTACGAGCCTTATTACCCGACGCTGGAACGGATATCAAAGGGCACAAGCGTTCGACCTATGAGCTTCGAGCGGCGTGTCATTATGAGAATCGTCAACGGGATTTCGATGATCTGATTCGAATACTCGATAGTGAGTTGCGATTGATCACACCCGTCGATAGTACTGGGGAGCAAGAAGACGGCAGGAGTCCGGCTACCCAATACCAACTGACGCATGACTACCTGGTCCCATCGCTTCGCGATTGGCTGACTCGCAAACAACGCGAGACACGCAAAGGTCGAGCTGAGTTGAAACTTGCCGAACGCACCGCTACATGGATCGACAAACGAGAGAACAAGCAACTCCCTACTTTGAGCGAATGGCTTAGTATTCGTACTCTTACCGATTCCAAGAAGTGGACAGTGCCGGAACGAACGATCATGCAGCGAGCTGGCCGCGCGCATGGAAGCTGGTGGGGAGGGCTTGTTTTGGCGACCTTACTCGTGGGTTTCGGAGTCCAGCAATGGATCTCCTCCGAACGCTGGAAGAATCTTCAGAGGATCTCATCGGAACGTTTGAAGAGTCTTTAGGAACAGACGCAAACATCGGTCGAAGCGATTCAGAACAATCTGGGTCCGAGTGTTCCCTTTAACTTGGAGAAACTCAAGACGCTACCCACGGATTTAGTCCTTCCAGAATTGCAAACCCGTTTTGCATCAACCACTAATCCTCGCCACAAACTATCGCTCGCTTTTGCGTTGGCACATTATGGCAAGTTAGACGCGGACTATTTGATTTCCAGGGTCGATGACATCGCTGAGCCAGATAGACTCAATTACATAACCGCTTTACAAGTAAACATGCCTCTCGCACTTGGATCGATCCAAGCAGAATCAGCAAAATGCAGTGACAAATCCTTGTGGCGTCGAAAGGCGAAATTGGCTGTCGTGGCTTTGAATTTGGGAAATAGCGAGTTGGCCTTAGATATGTGTGCAATCGAAAATCGCCCAGATCCGGAGCAACGAACGTTGTTTATCGACGAGTTCCCACGCTGGGAGAATCAACTCAAGGAAATACATGAATTGGTTACTATCAGTGACAGCCCTGCGCTTCGGTCGGGAATGTGTTTAGCGGTAGGTCAGATAGCTGTTGATAAACTCTCCGATACCGACAAAGAGCGTTGGCAAAGCCTCGCTACGCGTTGGTTTGTGGAGAAAGGCGACACCGCAACGCACAGCGCTGCCGGTTGGCTGCTGCGACGTTGGGGCATAGCGGAACCGAAGGCACCGGACCGCGACAAGATTGTTTCGCAGCGCGATTGGTTTGTCAATTCGGTGGGTGCGACCATGCTGAAGATGCGCCCCTATTCCCCAGTAACTGTTGAATTGGTGGATCCATTGGAAAAATTCCGTAAGCAATTGTCAGCGATGTCGCAACCGGCAGCCTCGGAATTGCATAAACCAAAAGACCGCAAAACGAGAGCGATTGCTCATTACCAGGTCGGAAACGTCGAATCGGCGATGGAGGATCTCGATTTGCTGTTGCATGGCGAAAGCGTGCCCCTGCCGGAGATACTTCAATATCGAACGCTGGCGCTGGCCCGTGTGGGTAAAGTGGATGAGGCCAGAGAATCGCTGGCAAAGTATCTTCAACAGAAGATTCCAAAATCCTTTGGGACTTATATGAAGATACAGTTTTCGGCCTGGCTTGGTGACTATGCCGATGCAACGAGGCAATTGGAATCTGCAATAGGAGCTCCGTCCAAGACGGAGGCTGATCGGTATTTCGTCGCATGTGCAGCATCGCTTTGCTCCAAGGCAGCACTCGCCAAGAGTCCAGAGCTTGCAAAACAATTTGCGGATCAAACCTTTGAGATCCTCGGAGATCTTATCCGTGGAGGCTATAAGAACAAGAAGCAGCTAGGAGAGGATCCAGATTTTGCGCATCTACATAAAGATTTCCGATTTGCATCTCTGTTTATGGAATTTGAGAGAATCAAAGAATTCTGGGTAGCGGATCGCGAAGTGAGTCGCGGCCAGTTTGAAATGTTTATGTTCGACGCATCGTATCCCGCGAAGGAAAAGCCAGAAAAGTGGGAGGGTGTAGATAAGAAAATAAGTCCGACGTCGGATCATCCGGCACAAAATGTGTCTTGGCACGATTCATTGCTTTTTTGCAACTGGCTTAGTCAACATGAAGGGCGTAAGCCCTGTTATGAGCGAACGGGAGAGAAGGAACAAGAATTTGGAAGACCAGGAAAAATAGATGCGTGGAGATTCATTGAAGGCTCAAATGGCTATCGTTTGCTGAAGGAGGCAGAATGGGTGTATGCATGTCGAGCCGGGACTCAGACGCAGTATTCGATGGGTGACGATGAAACGTTGCTAGTCAGCTATTGCCAGATGTACCCATCAAAGCTAGCGTCGGTTTGTGGGGGAAAGATTCCAAACGGCTGGGGTCTTCACGATGTGCACGGCAACGTCTACGAATGGTGCGAAGAGATTTATGGCTCTATGGGCACGCACCGGGTGTACCGGGGCGGCAGTTGGCTCTACGACGCTGGCTACTGCCGGTCGGCGTATCGGTATTGGCTCGATCCGTCGGATCGCCTCTACGACTACGGCTTCCGCGTGGCCCTGAGTCCGTCTGTCAAGTCGCCGGAGGCGGATATCGAGAAGAAGTAGCGGAGCCATTGGGCGTAGGCACGAAGTGAAGGAGTGGAGCGACGAACGTAGATGCCGTAGCCTGATGGCGTAGCGGGTGATAATGCTCCGACGAGCGCCGCGAGGCGTTCGATTTTTGAGCCGCACGCAATCCGCGTTTTCGGAAACACAATTCATAATTCGGCTATTTGCAGCGGCTCAGGTCGCAAAACTAAACCATTGAGACCCCTATGGCACTTCGTTTCTTTTTGATACCAATTCAGGATATAGACGCAGCAACCGCAGAGCTGAATTCGTTTTTGTCAAGTCACAAGATTTTGACGATCGACCGCAATTGGGTTGATTTGGGCTCGAATTCGTACTGGGCATTGTGCGTGAACTATTTGCAGGGCGGCAATAGCGCTGTTCCAACTCGTAGCAACAACGTGAATCGTAGCCGTATAGATTACAAGGAAGTGCTGACTCCTATCGAGTTTGATGTGTTCTCCCTATTGCGAGAGCTTCGCAAGGAATTGGCACAAAAAGAAGCTGTGCCTGTATACGCTTTATTTACGAACGAGCAATTGGCCCAGATCGTGCAACAGCGTTGTCAATCCAAAGCGGACTTTGCCCGAATTGACGGGATCGGAGAGAGCAAGGCTTACCGATCGGAAGTCTAACATCCCAGCATTTCGCGAACTTTTACTTGGGTTGGTTTGATCGATTCGTCAAGGAAACTTTACGAATACGAGGCTATGTTCGCTACATGGATGACATGGTCCTTTGGGACGATGATCTTACTCATCTCCGATCGACTCATTTACGATGCCAGGAATTCCTACACGACACGCTGTCTTTGGAGTTGAAACCGGAGATCCTGCAACGAACAGCGAATGGAGTGGATTTTCTAGGTTGTCGTATTTGGCCGACCCATGTGAAACTTAATCGACGTAGTAAACGCCGTTTGCGTCGTCGCATTCGGCTGTTAGAACGGGCCGCGAGACTCGGGTTGATTTCGGAGTCTGTGGTAATGTCCCTGAAAACTGGCGACATGCTGGTAAAGTGGGAATCGATGGCATCCTGACAGACTATCCTTTCGAGCTTGCGACCATGTTACGGAAACAAAAATGAACCATTTCAAAATCCGACAACTCTCCGACAAACTCCTGCCAATCCGTTAAATTAGATTACAACTGCCCTGCGATATTGCTCGCTGTGGCCTTGATCTTTGCCTCATCCTTCATGACCTTGAGCTGTTTGACTTGCTTTAGCAAACTCGTTGCCTTTGCACCGTCAGACTGCTTCAATTTGACGAGTTCAGCCTCAATCACCGGGAACTGGTCACCGATTACGCCAGTGTTTGCAACCTCCTCCAGCATCTCCCTGGCAGAAGACATAGGTGATGTATCGATCGTCGGCGTGCTTAAGCCGCAGCCTGTCACAAAACCAACCATCAGTGTAACAATCAGTTTTTCGATCATTTGTTGTTATCCTTTGTTCGGAATGGCTGAACGACCACGCCCATAGAAAGAACTGCGCCTGCCCGCCGTTATAAAAAGCGCGGAGGCAGGCACTTGTTTTTTGCTAACCGTGCTAACGCGTTACTCGTCCAACTCGAAACGATAATGATTCTTACCGCTGGGCTCAACTACGGCGGTCAGACCAGATGTGGCGTGTGCGGCATAGCGAGCGGGAATTCCGCCCGTCTTTGCCTCGTACAACCCTCGCCCGAGTGCTTCTTGATCCGCGAGACTCATTTTTGAAACTGCATCGTCGCTGAAGACACTGACCGCCACCTTGTGTTCGCCGATCAGCGCTCCGTCCTTATCTTCGAACGTGGTTAGAGCGAACTCCCCGGCTTTGTTAGTTTGGCCGCTTGCGGTTCGAGCCGAGGCGGGGCTTATAAACATTACTTTGGCGTCCGCGACGGGTTTGCCCTTGAACAAAACCTCTCCGGTTACGGGCCGCAAGTTTGAATCCGCTTCACACCCAGCGAGTACGACCAGCGTAAACGCGGACCGGGTTCTTGCGATCTGATTCATGCCTACGCTCCGAAACTACAGACTAGCGCGATAGAACTACACCATGACCTTCACGGTAGTCGAGCATATCGAATTGCGCGTGCGCAGTACTCGCAATAGCAATACATTTCCATGAAGAATTCGATAATGATGCGTATGTCGCGTCCGCATGAATCTACAAGAAGTATTTTCGGATCATTGATGAAGAAATGTCGATAAGCGTTGTCGTAGCAATGATTACCAGTAGCATAGCTGACGTATGACTGGTGACTGATTTCGTGAGCTAGCGGGTGAAAGAAGTGTTGTACGACCTGTATGAGGGATAGTATGCCGCTACGGATCAATATTCTAATAGTAACTGCTTCGCTCGCTCACGTAGCTTGCTGTCCGCAGAATTTTTTAAGACATGTTCTAAATCAACCCGAATACTTGGGTCGGCTTGGCGAAGTTCTCGAATGCGGGCCAGATACACGAGCGAGCTCTGTGCTGGCTGGCTTAAAGCGCTACTCTGGAGATACGCACGCACGAATTCCACGGTAGATAGCAAGCCGATAGCCTTCGCACGATCCAGAATCAATTTGCGCTCGTCGTCCTGCGTTGCCAGCCTCATAGTCTGTTGCAATATCGACAATTGCTCGTCCAGCGAGTGTCTGCTTGAAGGCAAGACGACCACTCTGGCAATGGCTCGAATGGCGCGGCTGCGTTGAGCTGCCGTGTCACCTGAACGTGCAATCGTCAGCAACTGATCGGAAACCGAATCATCAGGCCAATTGCAGATCGCAGTGATGACGGCGTCTTTCTCGATAGCTGTGTCGCTGGCAATTTTGCTACTGACAAATTCGCCTGCTGCCCTGCCACCAATTCGCCCCACCACAGACAATAAGTGTGGGCGAATTTCGTTTGGCGCAGTGGCATACATGTTCACAACCGGCGCAGCCTGCTCATCTGCGTTGGCAATCCGGCTACAAATGCTGACGATTGTCTTCGCGGTAGCGTCTTGTTCAGAGGTAGGATTCTTGGTCATCGACGTGATGAGCGCAGGAATATGCTCTACAGTACCGAGGCGATGGAGAATTTCTGTCGCACGTTTTCGAGTTTCCGCGTTCGGCGAGACAATCGCGTTCGAATCCACCATCACTTGCGCCAAGGCAGGGCAACTGCGGGCGAACAGAATGGAGATCAATTCCTCTCGTTGCTCGTCAGCATCGAGTGCTGCGAGACGTTGGAGTAACACACGATCGACTTCGTCGTCGAAAATCATGCTGAGGCTTTTCGTTGCCGCTGATCTTAGCTGCTCGTCACCATGCAGTTGATCCAGAAGCAATTGTGTGTGCGCGGCTGAACCAACATGCCCAAGTGCAGTGATTGCCGCGATCTGCACGCCGATGTTGTTGCTCTTACACGCTTGTTCGATGGCTGGCAGTGCAGACGTCTTGCGATTCGCTCCCAAGGCGAACAACAACGATGCTCGACCTGTCGGGGGAACTCTTGACAGGCTGTTAATTAGCAACGCGAGATGGTCATTAGTTAATTCACTCACATGCCCGATCGCCACTTGCTGTTCAAGGGCGTTGTCGCTACTCAACGATTTCACCATGAGTTCGACCGTGTCGCCGCCAGCGCTGACCAAGTGCCCCTTGAATGCCGCAGCACGAACCGCTGGGTTAACTGAACGATCGTAGACAGTACGGAAAATCGGGGCGGCTCCCGTCGGATTGCCCTGTTTGGCCACTCGATTTGCCATAACGATCACGGACCCGACGAGCTGATCCGCTTGAGCCCCAGTCGCTGATTGCCACGCGGCGAATACGGCCTTGGCTGCTAACTGGGTGTCAAAACGCGCTAAAGCTTTGGCGGCGGCAAGCTGCACTTGTGGCGTACCATTTTCCAAATGAGAGACCAACGCCGATACAGACTTTGGTTCCGCTCGATAGCCAAGACTATAAATAACGTTGATTTTGAAATCGTTCTTCGCTGTCTCATTCAACAAGGCCACGAGGGCTTCGCGGGCGGAATCTGTGGGGATATTTTGCAACGCACGTCGCGCTGCGTCTGCGACGACATGGTCGTCAGAACTGGTAAGCATTTGCAGCGTGGCCACAGACTCATCACGACCGATGCGTTCCAACTGTCGGAGAATGAACAAGGTGGATTCACGAGGCTGACCCGAGGTCAACGATGCGCACATCTGCTCACAAGCTTCTGCACGCAGCGCATCGTGTGCAGCGCGGCCAAGTTCAAAACAGATGTTTTGCCAAGCGGATTGAGCGGCGGAGCACGCTGCTTTATTGGTCGAGCCGAAGTCTGCGAGCAATTGTTGGTAATGATCCAGCACAGGCGTCTGGTCCGCGTAGGCAAGTCGACATTGCGAACTCAAGAGGAAGGAAATGGCAACGACGATTGTGGTGGGTAGAGAATGGGGCATGAGAATATGCTTGTTGGTAAGTGGCAATATTTGTTAAGCTGCTTTTGGTGAGACTTCTATGACAACGCCCATGAGCCGCGCATGGGCCGGTCCAGCCAGCGGCTGGCTTCTGGATCACCGATGATTTCTTCGGTGACTGGGTTCCACTTCAGCGGACGCCCCAACCAGTATGCGATGTTTCCTAAGTGACAGACACTTACGGCGCGGTGCGCGATCTCGATGTCGCGGAATGGCAATTCTCGTGTCTTCAGGCAGTGCAGGAAGTCACCGTAAATTCCACCTGAGCCCTTGTAGCCTTCCATATCGACTCGCGTGAGCAGCGACGGATGGATACCAGGGATTTCGCCTTCCGTGCCGCGATACAAAATATTGTCCGTACCGCCACGAAACATTCGCGTACCGTTTTCGAAGACATACGTAAGACGCTCAACGTCATCGCCGTTGGGTGGAATGATCTCGACTGGTCCAGTGCGATGCAAGCCCGTTGCGAATAACGCCGCGCCGAAACGGTGAGCGCCCCAGTCCGTCATACTGCCACCTGAGTAATCACGATAGGGACGGAATTGGCCTTTTAGCAATGTTGAATTGAAAGGTCGCCAGGGTGCTGGTCCGAGCCAGAGATCCCAGTCAACGCCGGCTGGGATTTTTTCCGTTGGCAGATAGCATTCGCCGGAAGGTTCACCACAACTGGCAAAGACTTCCTTCACATCACCGATCGCTCCTCCACGGACGAGTCTTGGGATATCTCCATAGTCCCCGATAACTCGTTGGCTGCCACCGGAAACAATTCGGCCGTTCATTCGCGCCGCGTCAACCATCGCGCGTCCCTGACGGACCGTCAACGACTCTGGCTTCTCACAGAATACGTCTTTCCCGGCATTGCAAGCCGCAATCGTAATGAGGGCGTGCCAGTGGTCGGGAGTCCCAATCAGCACTGCGTCGATGTCACTGCGCTCGAGGACTTCGCGAAAATCGTTGTAGTCGCGACAGTCTTGTGAACCATAGTGCTGATTCACCACCTCTTGAGCATTCCTGCGATGCGTCGTAACCGGATCGCAGACCGCGACCATCTGCACTTGTCGGAAGCCCAAGAACGACTTCATGTCGCCCGTCCCACGATCGCCTGTTCCGATAGTTGCCATCACGATGCGTTCACTGGGCGCGGTATGGCCATCGCGACCGAGTGCCGACGAAGGAATGTAAAGAGGAGCCGTGAGCCCTGCGGTCGCACCGACCAAAAAGTGACGTCGGGTTGCCAGTATTTTTTTCATGTGGTATGCATTTCTGTGAGGGGCGATCGGGAAGATTCAAAGACTAAGAAACTCATGGTGTTGTACTCTCCTCGGGTAGGCACCGCCATGGCTGACGCGTCCCCCACACCGTACATGCGGGTCCGCCTAGGGCGGCGGGAGAGCTTCTGACGCCAACGAAACTTTTCCTTTATACCATTTTCGTGTCAGCAGCTCTGTGGCGACGTTAGGCGATAATCTCATCGATGGGCTTTCCATGGTCGATGTCTAGTCGTTTGCGGCCGGGGATCTCAAGTTTTCGGGAGTCGAGGCCGAGTTGTTTCAGGATGGTGGCGTGGATGTCAGTCACATAGTGCCTGTTCTCAACCGCGTGAAAGCCGATGTCGTCGGTGGCTCCGTGGATAATGCCGCCTTTGATGCCGCCTCCCGCCATCCACACCGAGAAACCATACGGATGATGGTCGCGTCCGTCGCTACCTTGAGAGGCGGGCGTCCGTCCAAACTCAGTCGCAAAAATGACGATCGTTGAATCGAGCAG